>CAZMNI010000007.1:0-25694 GCA_964567615.1 uncultured Chryseobacterium sp. | reverse complement strand
GGACTTCGTGGGGCGCCACCGCTTTTTCCACGGCGGCGATTTCGTCCATCATGGCTGCGTCGATGGCCAAACGGCCGGCCGTGTCTACGATGACCGCGCCGAATCCCGAAGAACGGGCGTGTGCAAGGCCACGGGTGGCAATGCCCACGGCATCGGTAACGCCCGGCTCAGCATATACCTCTGCACCGGCAGCTTCTCCGACGACCTTGAGTTGGTCCACGGCCGCAGGCCGGTGGACATCGCAGGCTACCAGCAACACTTTGCGCTTGTGCTTCTCTGCGATGTGGCGAGCAAGTTTAGCAGCATGCGTGGTTTTTCCTGCCCCCTGCAGACCTGCCATCAAGATGACTGCAGGACGCGCGGTGAGCTGCAGTTCTGCCGCAGCCTCGCCCATCAAAGCCGTCAATTCCTCGTGGGTGATCTTCACGAGCAGCTGGCCGGGTTTGAGCGACGTGAGCACCTCGCGACCGAGGGCTTTCTCCTTCACGCGTGCGGTGAACTCCTTCGCAGTCCGGAAGTCGACGTCAGCGTCAAGCAAGGCCTTGCGGACTTCTTTGAGTGTATCCCCTACGTTGACCTCGGTGATGCTGCCGTGTCCGCGCAGCACTTGGAAAGCGCGGGCGAACTTTTCTTGAAGTTGGTCGAACATTGCAGGAGGTAACTTTCTGAGACAAATTTACGTCAAAGGCCCCGACCCTTTTAGGAACCTCACTCATGGCAACCACAGTCGGTACCCTTGCACACGAATTATCGACCAAACGAACTTTCCTTGCGATGTTCTTGGAAGTACGCTCGATATTTCGTACTTTTCGGACGCTTAACCTAGGAATAATGCAGACGAAATTCTACTTCCTGCTCGCTGCACTTGCCGGATTTGCAGGTGTTTCGGGCAATTTGGTCGCCCAAACAGCCTGTTGGGGCTATGGTGCGGGGCCGGCTGGACGTCCAGGCTATCAACTCCATGTGGAGGAATATGCCACCTTTCCGGCTACCGGATTGCCCTCTTCCCTTTCGGGACTTGCAGGGCGGAAGACTTACCGGATTTACCTTCAAACCGCGGCAGCGAACGACTACGTGACGTCGGTCCTCGCCGATGGGTCTGCGGGTTCGGGTACGGTTTCCATCACCTCCACTGCTGCGATTTACCAGAATCAGTTTGGAGGCCTGACGGTGAATCAGATCAACCCTGCATTGTTCGCCTACTTCCCGGCGCTGCAATACGACAGCTACGTCTCGATTGGCTTGACATCCGGGGCAGTTTCTGGGGAAAGTGACGTCTTGTTGTCCAACTCCTCCGCATGGGCTGCCGGATTCAACGGCGGTGGCAACCTGTCCATCAATGCGAGCAACGCTCCAGGTGGCGGTGGTTGGTACATTCCTTCGGGCTTTGCGAATGGATTGGCGGGTGCGGACAACAAAGTCATGCTCGCCCAAATCACCACCGCGGGAACCATCAGTGCTTCGCTCAACGTCCGGGTGATTCCTGCAGACGGAAGCGGCGCGTTCTCCCATCAGTACTCGATTACGCCCGAGTTCTGCGGTTGCACAAATGCAGCAGCATGCAACTATGACGCAGCGGCAACGTTGCAGTCTGGTGTCTGCTTGCTGCCAGTCGGTTGTGATACCTGCAGCGGTGCAACAAACGGCACCGGCACAATTGTGGACAACGACTCGGACAACGATGGGGTCTGCAATGCGAATGAAATCGCCGGCTGCCAAATTTCCACCGCCTGCAACTACAACGCTGGGGCAACCGATGCTGCAAATGCGACGTGCATCTACCCGACGGGGTGTGAAACCTGCAGCGGTGCAACAAACGGCACGGGAACCGTTGTAGACAATGATGCGGACAACGATGGCATCTGCAATGCTGCGGAGGTCCTTGGTTGCACGGACGATGAGGCATGCAATTATTCTGCCTCGGCAACAGAAGAGAATGGAAGCTGCACCTACTGCTGCTATCTGGGTAGTACGGTCAACGGGTACAGCGTGGAGGTTGAAAACCTCGGTGCAACGGCCGAAGGAACGAAGTACCGGCTCTATGTGAAGACTCCGAACACTACTGACTTCCTTTCTGCGGTTACCGGAAACGGAACAAACCCCACTTACATCCGGTCAACGCAGCCATTCTACCAATCGTCGTTTTCTCAGAATCCCTTCCCGACGGATGTTCTTCCTATTTTCTACGCAATGGTTCCTGAGCTTGTCTACGACAGCTGGGTGACCATTGGGGTTGATCAGGCTCCGAACGCTGCTGCGAATGAAGCTGCACCGACGTACGTGGCTTCCACTGGATGGGTCGCGGATTTCAATGCAGGTGGCGATGTTGAACTGGACAGCTATTACGGTGATGGTTGGTTCACGACGGTTGCGAACTCGAACGGTGTTGCGGGTGCTGACAAGCGCGTTCTCGTGGGACAATTCACCACACGTGGGGTTTTGAGTGGTCAGCTTTACGTTCAGGTATTCCCGAACGGTGTTCAATCGAATTACACGGTTACACTGCCCTTCGGTCATGCGGGTGAAGGTTTAGATACCACACCGCCTGTGTTTACGTCTGTTCCGGCAAACGTGACGATTCCGTGCAATGGGACCATTCCTACGACCATGGCTACGGCCGTTGATGCGGGTTGTTTCCCGAATGCCACGGTTACTGTAAATCAGTCTGTGCCCACCGCTGTGTGTTCTTCAGGAACGCGGACGGTAACCCGGACGTTTACGGCAACGGATATTTGGGGCAATTCTGCCACGGCGACCCAAGTGGTCACGTTGCAAGACAACACCCCACCCTCCATGACCGTCCCTGCTGCCATTACGGTGGCGTGTGGTACGAACCTGACACCAGGTGCAGGGGCGGTGAACCTCCCTACCGGATCGGACAACTGCACCGCTGCTGGGGACATTGCGTACTCCTATGTAGATGCTCCCGCGACGGAGCCTGCAGTGAGCTTGACGGGCTCTACGGCAACCTTCCGCGTAGAGATGGGCCGGAATGTGGCTGGTTTGTTCGGTCAACCGTTCGTGTTGCAGCGTCTGAACGCGCCCATCGGCGCGGGGTTTGAGTTGACCACAGCGAACGTTTTGAGCAACCCGGTATCTCACCGAGGTGCCATCACGGTGGACATGACGACCGATGGAACCATCAACCTGAAGTTCCAAGGGTCGACGACTCCCAGTGGTGGGTCCGGTTACGTCTACGATTACGGCCGCGTGTTCATCACGAACCTCACAGGGATTGATGTTTCCGGTGTGAATCTGGTGACCAACGGCATTGCGCCCACGTCTACGGTGACCATGTCGACCACTACCAATAGCATCACGATTATCTACAGCGGGACGAACTCTCTGTATTCTGAGAACAGCCAAGCACAGTACACGGTTGACAATCCCACAACGTGCTTGCCGACCGGACGCATTCAGCGGACCTGGACGGCGACCGACTTGTGTGGAAACGCATCAACGGGAACGCAAACAATCACCTTCACGGACAACGAGGGTCCGGTATTTACTTCAGTTCCTGCGAGCTACACGGCACAGTGTGGCCAAGTTCTCGTCGAGGGAATGGCAACGGCCAGCGACTGCTCTGGTTCTGCAACCGTTACGGTTTCAGCGTCAAATGCACCAGGCTCATGCCCAGGAACGTTTGTGCGTACCCGCACTTTTACGGCCCTTGACGATTGTGGTAACACATCCACGGCAACGCAAGTAATTACGGTGGCGGACAACACCCCCCCGACGATTACTGCAGCACCTGCAAATGTGACTTTGGCTGTGGGTCAGCCCTTGCCTGCACCGGGTGGCTTCGCTGCTACCGATAATTGTGGCACCGTGACCACCACACACAGCGATGTGAGCGTGGTGGGGGCTGGTTTCACAACCATTACCCGCACCTACGTCGCCACGGACCAGTGTGGAAACTCGTCTACACACGCTCAAATCATTACGATCAATGAGGTTGTCGGCTGCACCGCTCCTGGAGCGTGTAACTACGAGCCTACAGCAACCTACAACGATGGATCGTGTGACTTCTGTTCTTGTAGCAGTTCATTCGGCGGTTCAGGAGGATTCGGACTGTCCTTGGAAGAAGTTGCGGACAACGGCGTTCCCGGTAAGAAAACCTTCCGTGTCTATGTGACCACTCCAGGGCCGACGGACTTTATTTCTGCTGTTACAGGGGATGCTACCACACCGGCTTACTTGCGGACAACAACGTCTTTCTACCATGAGCCTCTGTTGGGGGCGAACAGCCCGAGCCCTGAAGGTATCCAGCCTTTCTTCTACGGCTTCTTCCCGGCACTGCAGTACGACAGCTGGTTGACCATCGGCATCTCAAGCGCACCGAATGCGGCTGCGGGAGAGAGCGGTATCACCTTTGTTCAGGCTGCCAGTGACAACTGGATTGGTCAGTTCAACGCTGGAAATGACCTTGAAATCAATAGTTTCTTCGGAGGGTCTTGGTTCTCCTTGATTTCAGCTTCGAACGGGGTAGCAGGACCAGACAATAAAGTTCTCGTGGCCCAGCTTACGACGGACGGTCAAATCACTGGTCAGTTGTACGTTCAGGTGTTCCCGAACGGAAACCAGGCAAATGCCCAATACCTGACGCTCGGTTTCGGTAACTCGGGATGTGGATGCTTGGACCCAGCGTCATGCTCTTACAACCCCGCAGCCACCTTCTCGAATCCAGATGCATGCACGTATCCATCGGATTTGTATGGGGCCTCGAATGTCAATTGTGCCGGAGTGTGTTTAATTGATTCGGACAACGATGGTGTTTGCAACGAAGACGAAATCGGTGGATGTACGAACCCGGCAGCTTGTGGCTACAACCCGGATGCTACTGAAGATGACGGTTCTTGCACATTCCCGGAAGTGTGCGCGGGTTGCACGGATACCGCTGCATGCAACTTCTCAGTGAATGCTGATGTGGACAATGGCAGCTGCACATATCCTGCAGCCGGATATGACTGCGATGGAGTGTGTTTGGACACGAACAACGACTTCATTTGCGACAACATCCAAGGATGTGGTGATCCGACTGCCTGCAATTACTCGCCCGGCGTAACTTCACCTTCTGAGAATTTCTGTGATTACTGCAGCTGTCCTTCCATCACGACATCTCATCCAGGCTATTCCATTTCAGTTGAAGAATTTGCCACCAACGGCATCATGGGCACGAAGACCCTTCGGTTGTACGTGGAGACTCAAAACCCAGGAGATGTCCTTAGTGCTGTGCTCGGGGATGCGGTAAATCCGATCGAAATCAATACTTCGTCTCAGTTCTACCAGCACCCAGCGGGCAACGTGTTCCCATCGTCCCCGGCCCTTATCGGCCTCTTCCCGGCAGCCGCCTACGACTCCTACGTTACGATCGGGGATGTGCCCCTCGGGGCGCTTGCCTTCCCGAGCTTGAATGGCCAATTGCCTTCATGGGCGCAGGCCTTCGAAGCCGGGGAGAACATCGCCATCACCGACCCGGTAGGTAGCGGATGGTACATCGCAGCCGGACAGGCAGGTACCTACGGTGTCGCTGGACCGGACAACAAAATCCTTATCGGTCAATTCACGACTTCAGGTACGTTGAACGGTTCGCTCTACTTGCAGATTTTCCCGAACGGAGTTGCGGGGAATAGCACGCGCTACGTGACGATTGATTTCGGTAACCCGAACTGCGGATGTACCGATCCAGATGCATGCAACTACATCGGTGACTTCTCATCCGACGATGGTTCTTGCTATTCTGCCCCCGCAGGAGGGGATTGTGTGGAATCTTGCTTCTTGGACTTCGAGGGCCCGACCCTTTTCCAAAATCAAGCATCCTACACCACCACCTGTGCTTTGGGAGCCTCGGATGTGCGTCAACCCGTTGTCGCTGATAACTGCGATGATGACCTGACGGTCACGTACAGCGATGTCATCACCCCAGGGGTATGTGCGAGCGAGTTCACCATCTTGAGGACGTGGACCTTCACGGACAACTTTGATCATTCGCTGACAGTTACCCAAAACATCAGCGTGGAAGACAATACTGCCCCGACATTTACTGTGCCTGCGCAGGCAAACATCACCTGTACGCAGAATCCGAACGATTTGGCTTTGACGGGTGTGCCTACCAACTTGTCGGACAATTGTGGGTCGGCTACGTATAGCTTCACCGACATCATCTACAATACCCAAGGCCAGAACGGGGTAACCGGTCAAATTACCATGCGCGTTCGTCGCAGCTGGGTGGCGACAGATGCCTGTGGAAACGTGTCCGCACCGCAAATCCAGTTCATTGTTGTGCGTGACAACACGGGTCCGGTGTTCACCACCACGCCTGCGAACATTCAGCTCGCATGCGGTAACCCGCTTCCGCCGGTCCAAATTCCAACGGCAACCGATGTATGTTCTGCAACGATTTCCTACAACATGTCCACGACTGTGTTGCCAGCAGGTTGTGCGGGCGTGGCCGGAGTTCGCAGGACCTACCGTGCCATGGATGCATATGGCAACGCCTCATTCATCTCGCATGATATCACGTACGTCGACAACACTGCGCCGACCTTCACAATTCCGGCGGATGTTACGTTGCAATGTGGCCAGAGCCCGAACGTAGTAACCACGGGGCAGCCCACGAACGTGGCGGATAACTGCTCGGGTACTGTTTCAGTAACGCATGTTGACGAGGTGGTTACTAGCGAAGATGGGTGCTTCGCGAATGACCAGATTTTACGCTCATGGAAGGCAACGGATGCTTGTGGTAACACCGCGATCCAGGTACAGCGAATCTTCTTCGTGGATACGACTCCTCCGGTGTTCGGCTCCTTCCCGGCGACGGTTTCGGTGGAATGCGGATCTCCGCTCCCGACGACCCTGCCTACCGCAAGTGAAAGCTGCAGCGGAGTTGCGGTGACCTACACAGACGAAAGTCAAGTAACAGCCAGCTGCACGGGTGTAGCAAACATCCTCCGCACATTCACTGCAACGGACGGTTGTGGTAACACGGCTACCGCAACGCAGGTTTTCGTCTTCACGAATACGAGTGCACCGACGGTGACGATGCCGGGGAACGTGACCTTGGAGTGCGATGCCGATTTGTCGAATCTCACGCTCACGGGTCAAGTGGGAATCGCGTCGGACGGATGCACTGCATCGGTTACAGCTACTTACTCTGATGTGGCATCCACTTCAGCGGGATCTTGTCTCGCAAACAATGTGGTTACGCGGACCTGGACGGTGACCGATGGTTGTGGCAATGCCACCTCGAATGCCCAAACCATCACCTTGGTGGATACCCAAGCACCTGAGCTGTCATACGATGCCGATGTTGACCTGGTCTACTATGCAGATGAAGCCTTGGACGACTTCGAAGGCGTAACGGTGGAAGATTGCAACACAACCACGTATACAACGTCCGATACCTATGTTGCATCGGGTGTTTACGGTTTTGAATTGAACCGTGTGTTGACGGTTGTGGATGCATGTGGCAATTCAACCACCATCAACCAGAACATCCATGTGACTTTCGCTGCCGGCTGTACGTACGATGATGCGGAGAATTTTGACGCCTCGGCACTCGTGGATGATGGCTCATGCGTTTACGCGGGTTGCACGGATTCAGCGGCACCGAACTTTAATCCGCTCGCCACGATTAGCGATGGGTCTTGTTTGGTAGTGGGTTGCATGGATCCCGATGGGTTGAACTTCAATTCAGCAGCAACCTATCCGGGTGGATGCGATTACCCGGATGCTTGCCCAGGTGATTTGAACGACGATGGTGAGATCACGGTCAGCGACTTGCTCGTGTTCTTCCAAGTATACGGTACGACTTGCCCGTAAGCTGAGGCTTGCGAGGAAACCGGTTTCGAGTCTGGCAAGACCGATTCCTAGGGAGGGGGCTGCACTTCGGTGCGGCCCCTTCTTGCGTTGTGCCGGGCCGATGGGGTTCGCGTATCTTCGACACATGTCTAGCCCAGAAACTCCAGAAGAGCGCAGAAATCGCCTCCGCGATCAGCTCAATGCCTTCTATGAGTGGCCCACGGCCTTCACATTCAAGTTTGTGATGCCGAACGAGGTGGGAAGAATCGACCAACTGAAGGAGCTCTTCGGAGTCACGGCAACTTTCAGCACGAACCTCTCGCGAAACGGCAATTACATCGCATTCACCGTGACCGAGGTGCTGCCTGGTCCGGACTACGTTTTTGCGCGGTATGAGGCGGCAGCCCAGATTGATGGGATTTTATCGTTTTGAGGAATGGGACTGGGTTGGTGGGTGGCAATGGGTGCAGCGGCGGTTTGGCCAGTGCTGGCGTGGGTCGGGCGACGGAGGAAGGAGAGGAGGGCATACACGGAGTGGCAGGATGGACCAGAGGCAGAGGCCGGGGCGTGCGCGATTGCCGTAGGTGCCCCGGGCCATCACGTCGTGCGGTACGTTCCGGAGGGGGAGGAGGGGAGCGTGGTCTTTGCAGGCAATCTCACGGCTGGAGTTCACCTGTTTCCCTTGCCTGAGGAAGCGCGCGCGGGGAGCTGGCGTGTGGAAGCCCCCTACAACACCGTAGTCCGGAGGGTGCGGAAGATCGGATAAGCTCTCGGGCTTACATCCGTTCGGGCATGTCGATGCCGAGCAGTGCCATGGAGCGCTCGAGCACGCGGTCGACCAGGGCGCAAATGGCGAGCCGCAATGCGCGGATTTCTGGGTCGGGTTCGTTCAGGATGGGATGGTCCTGGTACCAGCGGCTGAAGGATTTGGCCGTTTCATAGGCAAACTGCGCAAGGGTGCTCGGATCGTAGGCCGCAGCTGCTGCGGCAATCGCTTCGGGGAGTTCGAGGGCCGTTTGGACCAAATCGCTCTCCACATCGTCCCACCGGCGGGCGGCATCTGTGGGCAGTTCTGTCGGCAATCCGCCGGCATTCCGCAGTACGCTGTGGGCGCGGACCCGGTTGAATTGGATGAACGGTCCCGTATGTCCGATGAAGTCGATGGACGCCTTCGGGTCAAACAGCATGGACCGCGCCGGCGACACCTTGAGCAGAAAGTACTTCAGTGCGCCGAGCCCGACTTGCCGATGCAGGTCCGTGCGCTCGGCTTCCGTCATGCCATCCGTTTTGCCCAGTTCTTCGGCCATTTGGCGTGCGGTCTCCACCATCTCGGCCATCAGGTCGTCGGCGTCTACGACCGTGCCTTCCCGCGATTTCATTTTGCCTTCAGGCAATTCCACCATTCCGTAACTCAGGTGCACGCACCGCTGTGCCTGCTCAAATCCGAGGCGATGCAGCACGGCAAATAGGACCTTGAAGTGGTACTCCTGTTCGTTGCCGACAGTGTATATCTGGCGGTCGAGTCCCGGGTATTCCCGAAAGCGCAAGATGGCGGTGCCGATGTCTTGGGTCATGTAGACCGCCGTGCCGTCCTTCCTCAGGAGTAGCTTCTCATCGAGGCCCTCAGCGGTCAAATCAACCCAAACGCTTCCATCTGGCCTGCGTGTAAACACGCCTGCCTCACATCCTCGCAAGACCTCATCTTTTCCCAGCAGATAGGTGTCCGACTCGTAATACAGCTTGTCGAACGTCACGCCCATTTCTCGGTATGTGGCCTCGAATCCTTCGTAGACCCAGCCGTTCATGGTTCGCCATAGCCCGAGCACTTCCGGGTCCCCGGCTTCCCACAACTGCAGCAATTCACGTGCCCCCGCCATAGCAGGTGCTTGTTCGGCCGCGGCTTCTTCCGAAAGACCACGGGTTATTCCTTCGGCAGTTTGGGCCTTGAGGGTGGTGTCGAACAGAACGTAGTACTTGCCTACGAGTTTGTCGCCCTTCATACCTGTGGATGCGGGCGTTTCCCCTTGACCAAACTCACGCCATGCCCACATCGATTTGCAGATGTGGATGCCGCGGTCGTTGATAATCTGCACCTTGACCACATCATGTCCTACGGCTTCCAGCAACCGGGCGACCGAGTAGCCCAGAAAGTTGTTGCGCAGGTGGCCCAGGTGGAGCGGTTTGTTCGTGTTCGGCGAGCTGTATTCCACCATCACGCGCGGCTTGCTGCCTGCAGGTTCGAGCCCGAAGTGGACGTCCCTTGCGGCCGCCGCGAGCGCTTCGCCCCAAAACCGGCGATCGACTTCCAGGTTCAGAAATCCTTTTACAACCTCATATCCCACGATGCGGGGGTCGGCAGCAATCAGGGCTTTGCCCAAGGTCTCCCCGGTGGCTTCCGGGCTCAACTTGGCATACCGCGTCAAAGGAAACACCACCACGGTCCGGTCGCCCCGAAACTCCTTCCGCGTGCGTGTGATCTGCACGTCGGCGGGTGCGGGCCCGTCGCCGAAGGTGGAGGCACAGGTGGCGGCAACGGCTGCCTGCAAGTGAAGATCGAGGAGGTTCATGCGGAGGCAGGAAGGGGAAGATGAATTTCAGCGAGCATGCAGCGGGCGCTTCCGCCGCCGTGGGTTTCGATGGTGTCCAAATCGGGGGTGAGCAAGGTCCCGTGGCGTTGCAGGGCTTGAATTTGGTCCGGACGCAAGGACGCAAAGCCCTTGTGGCTCATCACAATCAAGGGTTGACCGTCTTTTCCTTCCACTTCGAGGAGGTTTCCAGCAAAGGACGCAATCTGGTCCTCCGTCAATTCGATGAGTTCGCGTCCATCTTCACGCACGCTTTGCTGCACCATTTCCCGCTCCTCGGGATCGTCGATGCAATCGAGGCACACGGCTGCAAATGAAGTCCCGATGCCCATCATCACGTTGGTGTGGTAAATCGGCATCCTGCCTGCGGGCGTCGTTTGGAGTGCATGAAATGCGATTCCTTCGAAATCGAAAGCTTCGCAGAATCGTTCGAGTGCCACACGGTCCGTGCGCGGGCTCAATGCAGCATACGCTTTGCTGTGGACCCGGTCAAGCACAAGACTTCCTGTTCCCTCGAGGAACCGACCGTGTTCTTCAAACTCCGTGAAGTCCACGATTTCAGAGATCGCAAATCCGCGCACATGTTCTAGATCCGCCACAAGGTCTTCCCGCCGTTCGCGGCGACGATTCACAGCTTGCATGGGGTACAGCGCGACCCGCCCGTCGCCGTGGAAGGAAATCCAGTTGTTCGGAAACAACGCATCCGGCACATCGGCCTCTGCATCCGCATCTACAACCCAAACGTCCACTCCATGTGACCGCAGGAGCTCCACGAACCGATCAAACTCGTGCAGCGCACGCTCCAGCACCTCGGTGTCGGGCCGATTAGCGGGCTGTTGAAAGTGGTTGCTCCCGGCAGTTTCTTCGTTCGAGCGGAAAACAGCTGGCCGCACCATAAGCACGTGGGAAGTCCGTTGCATGGCGCGAAGTTCGGACGAATCAGCGACCCCTCCGCACAGGCAAGGTGGTGCAGCGCAGCAGTCCACCCATTTTTGCCGTTTCGCGGTACGGCACGGTCAACACGTCGTATCCCCAAGCCCGCAAAATGCCATTGACCCGGTTGAATCGCTCTTCAGAAACTACGATAGACGGACTGATGCTGAATAAGTTACATTGCATTGCCGCCATCTCTTCGACCGAGACTTCCGCACAGCGACCGGCGTACCGTGAGCGCAAAAAGTCCACATCGGAACGGTGCACAAATCCTTCCGGGCACAACAGCGCGTGCCCCAAGCCCAAAGGAGCCAAACAGCAATCGAGGTGCAGGACGTTGCGCAAGGAATCCGTCGCGGACTTGATGAGTTCAAACGCACGTACCTGTCTGTGCGGGAAGGCGGTCTTCAACCACTCCACCGCTTCGGGGTTCGTTCGAGAAGTGATGCAACTGGAGTCTTCAGGTGTGGAAATCCCGACCCACAATTCGTGTTCAAGCACCAGCACATCCCCACCTTCAATGCGCACATCTTCAGGAGGATGAACTGCTTTGCTTGCCGATTCGCCGAGCAGGCTCCCCAGCGCTTCCTGTTCGGCTTGCCGGTTTTCAACCATCCGGGCCACAATGAAGGTGTCGTCGATGACCAAGGCGATGTCCCGCGCAAAAACCTGGTCGAATCCAAGAGCCTCTGGCCGCAGCACCTCAACCCCTTGGTGCAGCAACAAGGCTGCAAGTCCGTCTAGCTCTTGGGCAACATCTCGTTCCGCAGGAAATGTGCCTGCAAGTACGTGCTCCCGTGTCTTCGGATCATACGTCGAAGCGAGGTCAGGTGGTCCGCCGAGGCCATTCCCGATGCCCACCACCACAGTGCGCAAGGGGGCCCATTCGGTGTGGACGTGCCACTGCAATCCCGCCGTCTCCATGGGCGTGGATTACTGCTTCTTCGTGCGGGGGTCGAATTCGGTGCGGTGCTTCAAAAGCTCCACCATAGCTGCTCCCCCCATGTATTTGGCTCCTCCCCCTTCGTTGAAGTTGGCGGGAAGGAAGCACCACCGGTCTCCTCCGACAGGCATCACGGCCCAAATCCGCGTGTCACCCTTTACCTGCCACTCCCGAATGGTGACAGTGGAATCAGCATGTGCAATGGAATCTGTGAAATAAGTCGCAGTGCCTTTCCCGTAAAGAGACTCAACCATGCCGCGCATTCCACTTGGGTCCATTTGTGTGTAGTTGGGTAAAAACTCCACATAGTGGGAAAGGTCCATATTCAGCAGTACTACGTGCTGTGGTGTTCCCATGGTATCCAGTGCTGTTTTGCTCGCGTAACTCACCTGCGCCCATTCAGTCCTATTGCGCAAACCGAAATCCCACCATTGCTGGAGCAACTCAGAGGATTTGCTCGCCATCGTGGTGTCATTCTCCCTGTGCAGGGGGTAGTGGGAGAGCAGCTGCGTCCAGTTTCCGTCATTCGTCGCCTGGAAGTAGGACTGCATGTCGCTGAGGATGCGGTCCAAGGTGTCTCCTCCGAGGTAGTTCGCTAATCCGGAGTCGACGGCCCTCACTTCACAGGCCCCGTCACGTTCTGGGTCCTTCGGATCAAGCCAGCGGCCTTCCGCGTTCAACGCAATCTGCTTTCCACCCTCTTCGCCGCATCCCGTCAATCCGGTGATGCCCAGGCACAGGGCAATACAAAAGGGAGTTATCATGGGCTTGCACACAAACATGCCGCAAAATACGGCCTAATTCGGGAACCACGGCCCCGTGCGCCGACGCTCTTGTGCAGAAACCAGTTCATGGATGCGCAAGGCTTCGAGCAACAGGGCATTGCGGCGCCTCGAACTGCGTTCAAGCACGAAGAAAGCGCGCTGTTCTGGGCCCAGTGGAAGTTTACGCACCCAGGCCATCCAAGCGCCTTCGCGCGCTGCAGTCAACGCAGGTAGTTGGTCATCCGGTAGGGCAGGCAATGGCCAATTTCTCCAACCTGCTAGCCGGACCACCTTTCCTGCAGGATAGGACGTTCCCGCTTCAGGGGTAAAAGGCGACTGGGGGTCTACGCGGAACAACCCCGTGCATTCAACCACTACATCCCTGCGGCCATCCGGATAATGTTGCTCGACATACAGCAGACGCATGAGCCCACCTGCGCCTTGGGGCGTTCCGTCCTCCATGAAGGGAATCCCGAACTCCTCCACTTCCATGGCCTCTAACCGGTTGAACAGCTCTTGGTAACGGGGTTCGAAAATGTGCAGATGGAGCTGCTCCCCCGGCAGTGGCATAACCGGCAAAGGGAACAATGCACAGGGTGTTCTGAGCTCCTCCATAGGGCCACAACAAGCAGCAGCGCTGCGGGTTCACTCGTTTGCAGGAGGCGACGTCAGCTTGACGGCAAAAGCAGCACCAAGACCGTTCGGCAGGTAGCCTTCAACGATTACGTTTCCGCGGGAAAGCAGGAGGATTTCGTGGGCATCTTGTGCATTGCGTACGGGCTTTCCATCGATCCGTGTAACGATGAAACCCGTCGGAATTCCTGCCGATTTGAATGGGCCAACCTCCACCTTTTCAGCCCGGGCACCTTCCTTCACACCGGATCTCCGTGCAACTTCTCCGCTGGCATCTGAAAACATGACCCCGAAGGATGTTTTCTCCTCCAATTCAGAGCGGTTCATCAACTTCGTGGACCCAGCAGCATCTCGCAGTTCTACATCAACTGCTTCGGCGCGGCCGTTGCGCTGGCGCTCTACAGCCACCCGGTCGCCGGGACGGAAGCGGGCGATGGCGTCTTGAAGCTCAGCGAAGGAAGAGACGGACTTGCCTTGGACGGAAGTGATGATGTCACCGCGTTCGAGGTCTGCGTCGGCTGCGCCACTTCCTGGCGTGATGCTCTCGATTACGACGCCGCGGGTTTCGCGGGCGGCGTCCACTTGCACACCGAGGAAGGCTCGCTGCACCCGGCCGTAGGCGACGAGGTCCTCCGCGACTTTTCGGACAATGGACGCGGGAATGGCAAACGAGTATCCACTGTAGGACCCCGTGGAGGAGGCGATTGCCGTATTCACTCCGATGAGTTCCCCGCGGGTATTCACGAGTGCGCCGCCGCTGTTCCCCGGGTTGACGGCAGCGTCGGTTTGGATAAAGGACTCAATCGACGGAGCTCCGCGGGCAAAATCTGGACGCAGGATGGACAAGTTGCGTGCTTTTGCGGAAACAATGCCGGCCGTCACCGTGGAGGTCAAATCGAAAGGATTGCCCACCGCAAGCACCCATTCGCCCACCGTGACTGCGTCGCTGTCGCCGAATTTCATGAAAGGAAGTCCCTCCGCTGGGGCGTCAATGCGGAGCACAGCAAGGTCAGTAGAAGGGTCCGTTCCGACCACCGTGGCAGAGAAGGTTCTGTTGTCGTTTGTAGAAACTTCAATTTCGTCTGCCCCGTCGATGACATGGTGGTTTGTGACGATGAAGCCCTCGGGCCCGAACACCACGCCCGAGCCGCTGCCTTGTTGCACCTGTTCGGGCATCGTGTAACCGAAGAGGTCCATCCACGGGTTGTAGGGCATCCTGCTTCTGCTCACCGTCTTGACGTGGACCACGGCATCCACACTCCCGGCTGCAGCTGGCCGGAAATCGAGCCCTGCTGCCGCGGCTGCAAGTTCACCTGAGGTAAAGGTGGCCGGAATGTCGACCGTCCGAGAATTTGGTAGGCCGGACGGGGTCCGGTCAAGAAGCGCATCCGCGCCGAGCGCGATGCCGGCGCCCAGTACAGACGCAAGAACAAGACGCACATCCATGGTAGGAAGAGATTCGTTTAGCGAAATAACGCAGCGCTCTCCGAATCCGTTTTTCCTCGGCAGCCAACAAATTCTAACGGCTCAATGCGGTAGCCGCGACCGCACACACCCGTACACAAAGGTCCCGAGCAAAGCGCCGAAGATGGCAATCAGAAACGGGGTGTATCCGGCCCCCACCAAGGCAAACAGGGGAGCAGGACAAGCGCCCGTCATTGCCCAGCCCATTCCGAAGACCGTGCCTCCGAAGAGGTACTTCTTCCAGCCGGCAGGATACCAGTGGATGGGCGAAGCGGGCCCATCTACCGGGAACCAGCCGAAGCGGCGCGCACCGGCCACAAAGAGCGCCCCGGTGACGACCGCCGAGCCGATGATGCCGTACATGTGGAATTCCTCGAAGCGAAACATCTTTTCGATGGAGGTCACGAACACCACGTGGGCATCCGTCAGTACGTATCCGAACACCACGCCGATGCTCAAATACCAAAGAAATCCACGCAACGTCATGGCGTAGGGAGCAGGGGCAAAATCACCCATGTCATGGTCAAGCCGCCGATGAAAAAGCCCACCACGGCAATCAAGGAAGGGAGCTGAAGCGAACTGAGCCCAGAAATCGCGTGGCCGGAGGTGCATCCATCGGCCCAACGCGTGCCGAAGCCGATTAAAAAGCCGCCTGCAAGCAGCCACAGCCAGGAAGCCGCCGAAGTCCACGCCTCTGTACCGCCGAGCCATCCCGGTTCAAGGGTTTGCAAGGCAGGTTCCCACGCTGCTGCCAGCACACCGCCGAGGACGATACCCCCTAGCAACGTGAGGTTCCACCACCGGCTCTTCACGTCGATGCGAAAAAAATCAGCAAATTTCCCCGCTCCTGCGATGCTGCACAGGGATTGGAAGTTGCTCGATACGCCGAGCCGCTTGCCTGAGAGCAGCAGCAGTGCCATGCATGCAGCGATGCACGGACCGGCGACATACCACGGTAAAGGGACTGAATTCATGATGCCTGTGTGCTCGGGCAAACGTATGCAGTCCGGGGGAGGTCCGTCTCCGCGAGTGCCTTGAATCCACCTACCACGTCCACGAGTTGATGGAACCCACGCGCCTTCAAGATGGAGTTGAAGATCATTGAGCGGTACCCTCCAGCGCAGTGGGTGTACACCTTCGTGTCCTGGGGGACTTCAGCCATGCGGTCGTTGATAAAATCCAGCGGCACGCTGCGCGCGCCGGCCAAATGTTCCGCTTCGAATTCAGATGGTTTGCGCACGTCCAGCACCGTTGCAGGACCGGCGTGCACCAAGGCAGCGAACGCGCCAGCAGAAATGCGCTCCATGGACGCCACTTCCCGCCCGGATGCGGCCCATGCGGTCACACCGCCCTCGAGGAAGCCGATGGTCCGATCGTACCCGACCCGGGCAAGGCGGGTGACCACCTCCTCCACCCGATCGGGTGCGGCGACCAGGGCGATGGGCTGATTCAGGTCGGGAACCAAGGCCCCGACCCAGGGTGCAAAGCCACCGTCGATTCCGATGAAGATGGCGCCTGGCACGTGGCCCGCTGCAAACTCATCGGCTGTGCGGGTGTCGAGTACGAGTGCATCTTCGCCTTCCACAGCGGCCTCAAATGCCTCGGGTGACAGCGGCCGAGCCCCGGTTGCAATCAGGGTGTCCACCGATGGTATCTCTGCCCGATTCATGGCCACGTTTGCAGGAAAGTACTGCGGAGGAGGCAGCAGCCCATCGGTTACTTCGGCGACGAATTCCGATTCGGTCATGTCGGCACGCAGCGCGTAGTTCGTTGCGAGTTGGCCGCCGATGGTGTCCCACGTCTTGCTGCTCAAGTTCTTGCCGCATGCGCTACCGGCTCCGTGGGCCGGATAAACCAACACCTCTGCGGGCAAGGTCATCAAGTGGTTACGCAGGCTGTGGTACAGCGTGGCGGCCAGCTGTTCTTGGGTGAGGTGGTCTGCTTTTTGGGCCAAATCAGGACGGCCTACGTCCCCGATGAACAACGTATCCCCGGTGAAGACGGCGTGGGGCTTGCCCGCGGCATCCTCTAGCAGGTAGCACGTCGATTCCATCGTGTGTCCAGGTGTATGCAGCACCCGCAAGGTCACTGCACCGAGTGGCAACACCTCTCCGTGGCTGGCCGAATGGAAGTCAAAGGCCGCCTCTGCCGTCGGCCCGTACACAATCTTCGCATCTGTTTTGCGCGCCAAATCCACGTGACCCGAGACGAAATCAGCGTGAAAGTGGGTTTCGAGGATGTACTTGATGGTCGCACCTCGGTCCGCTGCTTTGCGGATGTAGACCTCGGTTTCACGCAGCGGATCGACGATTGCTGCTTCGCCGTTGCTTTCGATGTAGTAGGCCCCTTGGGCCAAACATCCGGTGTAAATCTGCTCGATGTACATGCCTGTGAAGGTAATTCTGTCTTGCCCCGATTACGTGTTCCATTCAGCGATGAACATGGCCAGCCCCGCCGCGAGTACAAGTGCACCGAACGCACGTTGCAACCTCACCGCATCCAGGCCCCGCGCCCACCGCATGCCCACTCCGAGACCTGCAGCAACAAGTGCAGCGAAGCCCAGTAAAAATGGAACATCGAGCGGTGTTCCAGCCGCAATGTCCCCCGTGAATCCGATGAGGGACTTCGCCGCAACAATGGCCAAAGAAGTCGCGACAGCCCGCGGCATGTTGAGACCGGCAAACAGTACCAATGCCGGCACCACGAGAAATCCGCCGCCCGCCCCGACCAGCCCGGTCAACCCACCGACCACCCCGCCCTCGACGGCACTCCATGCCCAGTGCCGGCGTACTTCACGCGTGCGCGCTGCCCGCTTCGGTCGCAACATGGCGACCCCGGCGGCGAGCATCACCGCGGCGAAGAGGAGGAGCAGGATTTGGCCACGCTCCCACGTGCCCCCACCCACATGCACGGCTTCGGGAAGCGAGGGGAGCAACCACCGCCGCGCTGCATATACCGCAGCAATCGAGGGCAGCGCAAAGGGCAAACCGGTGCGCACATCGATTGCCGCTCGGCTTTTCCACGCACCCCAAGCCGCCGCTGCACCCACGACGAACAAGCTGTATGCCGTCGCCTCCTCAGCCGGGTAGCCCAGCAGGTAGTGCAGCACCGGTACGGCGAGGATGGACCCGCCTGCGCCCAGCAGTCCGAGCACCACCCCGATGGCAGCTGCGCTGATCCATCCGATGAGTTCGAGGACTTCCATGCTGCAAGGGTACGGCCTCCCTTACAGGCCCGCCGTGACGGTTGTCACGCTCCCGCGAGACCGATTTCCCGAAGCCGCTGGTCGAGGTATTCCCCTGCCGCAATCGGTGACTCCTTCGGTTCCTCACCCGCGGGCACCAGGTGCGGCAAGGCGTCGAGCCGCATCTCGGGACGGGGATGGCAGAAGAACGGCATCGAATAGCGCGGGCTGGCCCACTGCTCCCGCGGTGGGTTGACGACCCGGTGGGTAGTCGATTTGAGCCGGTGGTTCGTCAGCCGCTGCAGCATGTCGCCCACGTTTACCACGATGTGTTCGGGCGAAGCGGTCACTGCGACCCATGCGCCATCGTGGCGCAGCACTTCCAGCCCAGCGGCCGAGGCACCTACGAGCAAGGTAATCAGGTTGATGTCTTCGTGCTGACCGGACCGCACGGCAGATTTTGGTTCTTCGAGGATCGGGGGGTAGTGGATCAGCCGCAAGATGCTGTTTCCACCGGCAACCCAAGGGTGGAAGTAATCCACGGGCAGTCCGAGGTGAAGTGCGATGGCCTCGAGCATGGTTTGGCCCAGGGCTTCGAGGCGACGGTAGGCGTCAACGGCCGTGTTTTGAAATTCGGGCAGTTCGGCAACGTGCCGGTTTTCAGGGAAATCCGCGGCAGCAGCGCCGGGAGGAGGGGTGGGTTGACCTACTTGCCAAAACTCCTTCAAATCCGCGGCTTGGCTGTCCTTCGCATGTTCAACACCCTGCCGCACGAAGCCGCGCTGGTGGTGTGCCTCAGGCCGTGCATATGCTTGCTTCGCTTCGAAGGACAATTCAAAAAATCGTCGGCTCTCCGCGTACAACGCATCGATGCGCTCCTGTGGGATGCCGTGGCCGCTGATGGCAGCGAAGCCGATGGTTTCATACGCCCGGCCAAGTGTCGCTACGAACGCGGACCTGCGCTCGGCGTCGCCGGAGGTGAAGTCGCTGAGGTCGAGGGTGGGAATCCCTGCGACGAGGTTGAATTCAGTTGTTGCGTGTGCCATGGGGCCTAAGGTACGGTGTAGGGCGGTGAGGAGGGTGGAGGTGGCTTGGCCCCAACCGGCGAGATCGTGCATGGCCTGACGGGCCGAAGCGCCGCACCGTGCGAGCGCATCCCCGTCGTCGATGAGCGCCTCAATCCGCGCTGCTGTGGCTACTGCACCTTCCGCAATTTCGAGCCAACCTTCGCGGAGGCCGCGTTGCCGGATGGCAGGGGGCAATCCCGCGGCCACGTGCGGGGTGGTGATGGCCACAAGTCCTGCAGCCCACGCCTCGAGCAGCTTGTTTTGCATGCCGGAGCCTAAGCGCAGCGGTGCAACAAACAGCCGCGCCCGGTGGTACGCATCGCGCATTTCCCGGAGCCAGCCCGTGACTTCCACGCGTGGACCGGCGAGGAGTCGAACGGCGGGAGAGGGGTGTGCGCCGGCGAGGACGAAGTGGAGCGTGGTATCCTGCAGTTCCGGCAGGATGCGCTGGACCAGGAACGTTGCAGCGTCTACGTTCGGCGGATAGGCCATGTTGCCGGAAAAGAGCACCACCCGATCCCTGGTGGGTATGGCGGGTCCACCCTCGAAGTCGCTCGTTTCCACGCCATTCGGGACCACGATTGCCCTGTCCCGCGCGGGATGCATGAGCCTGTCCCTATCCGTTGCCGAAATGATGGTGCACAGGTCGAAGTGGTCGATGGTGGACGCTTCATACCGGAGCAACCGGTCTGCTTCGATTCGGAGGATGGGCCGCATCCACAGCCGGGCCGCGGTTTCGCGGCGGCGCATGCCTGCACCCAAGGCATCCATCAAATCGCACACGCGCGGCACGTCGTGGCGGTCCTTCAGGTATTCGGCAGTGCGCACGAGTTGCACATAGGCGACATCGGGTTGGAGCGCGTCCACGAGCCGGTTGACCGTTGTGGCTGCACCCCGTTGGTAAAACCAATGGACCTGAAAAGGCCGGCTGCTCAGCGGGGACCAGGCCAGGCGCGCCAGCCGCCTCCAGGTGGAAAGTCGGATTTCATGCAGCCCTGCACATACGGTGGAAAGCGCGGCCCGAGCGGCTTCCGCAACAGGGGCGTCAGTAAGGCAGGCCAAATGCACCTCATGCCCGGCCCGGTGCAACTCGGCAAGCTGCCGGTACATCCGAAGTTTGTCCCCTTTTTCCAAGGGCCAAGGTACCCGCGAGGTCAGGACGAACAGCCTCATGGTCGTCTCGATCGGATGAAGGCGATGAAGTCGTCGACGATCGGTCCGTTCGCGTAGTGGAGGGCGATGAGGTCCCGGCCTGCATCACCGAGGCTGCGGGCGAGGTCGGGTTCTGCAAGGAGCCGGTTGATGCCAGCGGCAAATCCCACGGCATCTGCGGCCACAAATACGTGTCGCTGGTGCACGGCGGGGATGCCTTCGATGCCGACAGGGGTCGTGACGACAGCGCGTCCTGCCGCCATCGCTTCTACGGCCTTGATGCGCATTCCACTGCCACTTGCGACTGGAATCACGGCGATGCCAGCACCGCCGAGGATGGACCAGGGGTCTTCCACTTCACCCACCACCTCTACACCGGGCAAACACTCCGCCTCTGCACGCAGGTCTTCTGGAAACCGGCGCCCAGCTAAAAGCAACCGCGTGCCTGGACGGACAGCTGGCCACACTTCACGCACCAGCCATTCGACACCCAAGCGGTTTGGCATCCAATCCATGGAGCCGAAGTGGAAGACATGGTCTGCCGGCCCTGCTGCTCCGCGTGGAATTTGGGAGAGATCGATGCCGAAGGGTACCACGTGTACGCGGTCTGCGGGCACGCCGAGTTCGCGGAAGCCCGCGGCATCCTCTTCCGAAATGGCAGCGATGCCGTCGAAATCTGCAAGTGCGGCCCGTTCAAACCCGAGCAAGCTTCGCGTCACCCAGCGCAGGTAGGTTCTGCGCGTGAGGTCCGGGCTCTCTTCCGCAAGCCGGCTCCAGATGCGGTGTTCTACATTGTGCGCTCGCAGGATAACACACGCCTCGCTGAGTGCCCGCAGGGTGGGGAGGTAGGGGGCCATGAAAAGCGATTCCACCACCACCACATCGTACACCTCCCTCCGCAAGAGGTTGCGCAGCGCCTGTTCAAGGTCAGTGGAATGGAACCTACCGACTTGGTAGTTCTCGCCGGAGAGTGTCGAGGCGAGCGCATCGACGGCTTGGATGCTCGTGTCGACGAATACGGTAGAAATGCCGGTTTTTTCCTGGTAAAGGACAGGCCAGGCATCGGGCTGTGCCGGGTGCTTCGGGGTTGCAGCAGCGAGTACGCGCACCCGGTGGCCTGCAGCGAGCAGGCCTTGTGTCAATGCATCCATTGCCCTGCACCCGCCGTCGCGTGCGGGAAGCGGAGGTTTCGGACAGAGCTGCAGGATCCGAAGCGGTCGTGTGGGATGCATCAGGTCGGGAGGCGCTTGCGCGAGGTGAACGCCGCAAAGGAAGGCGAACGGAGCGCAAAAAGCACGTGGGCATCCTGCATGGCTGCCCGGGTGAGCAACACCGCAACGGGCAGCAGGACGGCAGTGCTCATCCACATGCCGACTACCGGTGAAACCACTTCGGAACGAATGAGTTGCTCGCCAACAATGCTCACGATGTAGTACACGAGGAAGACGCCGATTGCAAACAGGGTGGGCAGGCCTAGACCGCCTTTTCGGATGATCGCGCCGAGCGGTGCCCCGATGAAAAAGAGCAGCAAGCAACTCGTTCCCAGGAAGAACTTCCGGTGCCATTCCACCGCATGCCGGTCGCGCGCGCGCTCACGGATGCGCGCATCCTCAAGTGCATTCAGGACCCCTTGCCGGGCATTCCTGCAGGCATCGCGGGCAGTGTCGTAGGCCAAACGCCGCTGGGCGATGCCCAGCGCCGCGTGGAGCCGCTCGGGACGCACGTGGGCCGTCGACAGGGAATCCGCAAACAGGGCATTCGACCGCATTCCGTAGGCCAAGACATCGGACCGGCGGGCATCGGCATCGCGCTGCAGCGAATCCATGGCAACGTTGAGTTCCGCGACGGTCATCATTTCGTGGACGCGCTGGAACAGGCCTTCGTCGACTTGGCTGAAGTCGAGGGAAGCGAGGTCGATTTCGAGCGTGTTGCGTTTGAAGCGGGTGGTGACGTGGGGGTGGATGCGTTCTGCGCGCCGGTCGCCGAGTTCGAGGTCCTCTTCGTAGCTGCGTCCGTTTTCAAGGGTGAGGACGAGCCGGTGTGGGGTTTGGTCCATCCGCCCGCGGGCGGCGCGGATCACGCGGCTTGCGCCGGTTTCCCCTTCGCGGTGGTCGTGGATGAGCACGTCGATCAAGGTTCCATCGGCCTCGACCGCGTCGGCGCGGATGGCAAAGCCCTCGATGCCCGTGTAAAAGACGCCCGGTTCCAGGTGGAGTGTGGGCCGTTTCTGCGTCACGGAATACAGCAATGCCCTGAATTTCAGGTTTGCCAGCGGCCAAACTTCGTTTGAAAACTGAAATGCACCGAAGGAAATCAAGACCATGCTCACGGTGAGCGGCCGCAGAATCCGAATCAGTGGCATTCCCGCGGACTTCATGGCAGTCAACTCGTTGCGCTCCGCGAGCTTGCCCACGCCCATGATGGCGGCCATCAAAATCGCCAAGGGCAAGGCGAGGTTCACCAGCCGCGCGGACGCGTAGACCATCAACTCGGCGATGACGAGGGGGTCGAGTCCCTTCCCGATCAAATCGTCGGCATAGACCCACAGGAATTGCATGTCCAGCACGAACAGCGCCACCGGTAGCGTGACCGCGAACGGGGCCAGAAAAGACCGGAGCAGGAGCAGGGCGATGCGGGACACGACGGCGGCAAAGATAGGCGCCGCACCGCGCTGACTTTGCGTACATTCGCCGGGCATCAACTCCTGCACGATGAACCACACTTCTGCCCGTTGGGCGGCGGCCGCTGTGTGCGGCGTGGCGCTGCTCCTGCACAGCTGCTCTTCCGGACCCGGATCGAGTGAGTTTGCCGATGACCTCGACGCGCTGTCGCCTGACAGCGTGGTGACCGGTGCCGGTGCGCCGGATTCCACCGGGTTTGTTTGGCAGACGGAACAGTTTGCGGACATCAAGATGATCCGCTACCAAGTCCCCGGTTGGGACAAGCTCACGCCGCGCCAGCAGGCCCTCGTGTACTGCCTGAACCAGGCGGGCCTGAGCGGTCGGGACATGATTTGGGACCAAAACAACCGCTACAACCTCGCCATCCGCGACGTCCTCGAGGCCATCTACACGGGCTATGCCGGGGACAAAGCCACCAAGGGCTGGCACAGGTTTGAAACCTATGTCAAGCGCGTGTGGTTCTCGAACGGCATCCACCACCACTACGCGAACACGAAGATTCTGCCGGAATTCACCCGGGCGTATTTCGCAAAAATCGCGCAAGAGGCAGGGGTAGAGGTGTCGGACGAGTTGGTGGAAGTCATCTTCGACCCGGCCATTGAAGCAAAGCGGGTCGAGCTCGATGCCACGAAGGGCTTGTGCGAAAGTTCTTCAGTGAACTTCTATGCACCGGATGTGACCACGGAAGAAGCCCAGGCGTTCTATGCAGCTCGGGTGGATCCGAACGACCGCACCCCCATTGAACATGGGCTCAACTCGCGCCTGGTCAAAGGGCCGGACGGCAAAGTGATGGAGGACGTCTACAAAGTCGGAGGGCTGTACGGCAGTGCCCTGGAACAGGTAGTGTATTGGTTGAATGAGGCGCTCAAGTACACCGAGAACGACCGGCAAGCTTCCGCTCTGCGCCACCTCATCGCGTACTACGAAACCGGCGACCTCGAAAAGTGGAAACTTTTCAACATCAACTGGGTACAGGACACCGAAGGCGTGGTGGACTACATCCACGGATTCGTCGAAGTGTACAACGACCCGCTCGGACACAAAGGCACCTACGAATCCATCGTCCAAATCAAAGATTTCGAGGCGAGCGAGCGGATGAAGATGTTGATGGAAAATGCGCAGTGGTTCGAAGACCACATGCCCTTCCTTCCGGCCCACAAGAAGAAAAATGTGGTAGGCATCACCTACAACGTCGTCAACGTTGCGGGAGAGGCAGGAGACGCATCGCCCAGCACGCCCATCGGTGTAAACCTTCCGAATTCGAATTGGATCCGCGTCCTGCACGGTTCGAAGTCTGTGAGCCTTGGGAACATCATTGAAGCATACGACCGGGCCGGTGGAAGCGGCTTGTTGCAGGAATTTGCCCACGATGCAGAGGAAGTCGCTCTGGCGGAAGCCCACGGAGACCTCGCAGGCAAATTGCACACGGCCATGCACGAAGTCATCGGCCACGCTTCGGGCCAAATCGAGCCCGGAGTCGGCGAGACGAAAGAGACCCTGAAGGAATATGCGTCCACCATCGAAGAGGGCCGTGCGGACCTCGTAGCGCTCTACTTCATGCTCGATCCGAAGATGGTGGAGCTGGGCCTCATGTCCACCCTCGATGTGGGCCGTGCCGAATACGACAGTTACCTCCGCAATGGCTTGTTCGTGCAGCTCCGGCGGCTGGAGCCGGGGGCGAACATCGAAGAAGCGCACATGCGGAACCGCTCGTGGGTAAGCCGGTGGGTGATGGAACGTGCAGGCGATGCCGTGGCCACGGTGGAACGCGACGGGGAGACCTTCGTGGACATCCGCGACTACGAGCGGTTGCGCGTGCTCTTCGGCGAACTCCTCGGCGAGGTGCAGCGCATCAAGTCCCAAGGCGATTACGCAGCGGCGAAAGCCCTCGTGGAAGGCTACGGCGTCAAAGTGGATGCGGACTTGCACGCCCAGGTGCTCAAGCGGTCGGAAGCCCTCGGCATCGCCCCGTACGGCGGGTTCATCAATCCCCGCATGGAGGCCGAGCGCGATGCAACCGGTGCCATTACGAAGGTGTCTTTGACCTATCCGGATTCGTTCGCGGGCCAAATGCTCGACTACGCAAAGAACTACCACTTCTTGACTCCCGAGAAAAAGTGAAAACAACTCTCCTCATTCCGGCACTTTTCGCCGTTGCCGTCCTGCAGGCGCAGGGGCCTTTCCCGTGTGCATTGAGCGGTGGTGGAGGGGAGCCGGCTTCGGGTGGTCCGATGACCACCCAGAACGGTCAATACCACGACAACAACAGCTTCTACCTCACGTTCGACGTGTCGCAGCCCTGCACACTTGCCTCGGTGCGGGTCTTCGCAAACGGCGCGGGCAACCGCTCCATCGCCTTGGTGAACGAAGCCGGTGACGTGTTGCAGGCCTTCCCGGTCATGGTGCCGGATGGGGAAAGCGTTGTAGAACTCAATTTGCCGCTTTCTCCAGGAACGGGATACGGATTGCAGTGCCTGAGCCAGAATCC
>CAZMNI010000006.1:11232-31128 GCA_964567615.1 uncultured Chryseobacterium sp. | reverse complement strand
ACAACCCGGAGAAGCGCCATGCGCCGATGATGCTGACGACGGACCTCGCCCTGCGCATGGATCCGGCGTACGAGAAAATCTCGCGCCGGTTCTACGAGCATCCGGAGGAGTTCGCTGACGCGTTCGCCCGCGCGTGGTTCAAACTCACCCACCGCGACATGGGACCCCGTGCGCGGTACCTCGGGTCGGAAGTGCCGGCCGAAGACCTGATTTGGCAAGACCCGGTGCCGGCGGTAAATCATCCCCTCGTGGATGCCTCGGATGTTGCGCACTTGAAGTCACAGGTGCTGGCGGCGGGGCTTTCCGTGTCCGACCTCGTGTCGACGGCATGGGCATCTGCGGCGACGTACCGGAATTCGGACAAGCGCGGCGGGGCAAACGGAGCGCGGATCCGGTTGAGCCCGGCGCGGTTTTGGGCCGTCAACCGCCCGGAACACCTCGGCCGCATCCTCGATGCGCTGGAAGGCGTGCGTGCGGCATTCAATGCGTCTGCGACCGGAGGCAAGCAGATTTCCTTGGCGGACCTCATCGTGCTGGCTGGCGGTGCGGGCATCGAAGAAGCTGCCCGGCGCGCAGGCACACCGGTGACGGTGCCGTTCACACCGGGTCGGACCGATGCGGACCAGGCGTCGACGGACGTGGAGTCGTTCGCGGTGCTTGAACCGCATGCCGACGGGTTCCGCAATTTTGCCAAACCGCGTCACGGGGTGAAGCCGGAGGAAATGCTGGTGGACAAGGCGCAGTTGATGACGTTGACTGCTCCGGAGATGACGGTGTTGCTCGGCGGTTTGCGTGTGCTGGGCACGAATGCAGACGGCTCCATGCACGGGGTATTCACGGACCGTCCGGGGGAGTTGACGAACGATTGGTTCGTGAACCTGCTGGATCTGCGCACGAAATGGGCAGCGGTATCCCCGGCGGAAGAAGCGTTTGAAGGCCGCGACCGGGTCACGGGTGAAGTGAAGTGGACCGGAACGCGGGTGGATCTGATCTTCGGGTCGAACTCGGAGTTGCGCGCCATCGCCGAGGTGTACGGCTGCGCGGACGGAGCGGAGAAGTTCCGCAATGACTTCGTGCAAGCGTGGGTCAAGGTGATGGAACTCGACCGCTTCGACCTGCATTCCTGATCTTTTTGCCGGTTTTTGTGCGTGGCCTCGGAGGACTACCTTCGGGGCCATGCGCGTTTTAAGTGCGGTCAGGGAGGGGCTGTGGGCAGTGGTGTGGGTCTGCTGCGTCGGGCTGCTCCCGGCCGCAGCCCAAACGTATTTCCTCAACGGAACGGCGGTGGATGCAGGAACAGACTGCTACCAACTCACCACCACGCAACCCACCCAAAACGGCGCGGTATGGTACGCCGACCAGCTCGACCTCAACGCGCCCTTCGACGTGCGCTTCGAACTCAACTTCGGCACCCTCGACGGAAACGGCGCCGACGGCATCATGTTCGTACTGCAGCAGGTGGGCACCTCGGCGCTCGGGGCGAGCGGCGGCGGTTTGGGGTTTTTAGGGTTCGGGACGAGCTTCGGGGTGGAGTTCGATACGTGGCAGAACGCCGACTTCGGTGATCCGTTCGCGGACCACATCGGCCTCGTTTCCGACGGCAGCGTCGTACACACGGCCGCCACGGCATACAGCCCCACGGTGCAGATGTCGTCGACAAATGTGAATGTGGAGGATGGGCAGCCGCACCTCGGACGGATCACCTGGGATCCGGCGACGCAGGAGGTGGCGGTGTACTTTGATTGCGTGCTGCGGCTTGCGGCGGAGGTCGACCTCGTCGGGGACGTGTTCGGCGGGGATCCTGCGGTTTGGTGGGGCTTCACAGGTTCAACGGGGGGCTCTTTCAATGTCCAAACCGTCTGCCTCCAAGCGAACAGCCTCGCCACGCCTGAAGAGGTCGAGCTGTGCCTCGGGGCGGAGCTGACGTTGAATGCGGTGGGAGCTGACGGCTCTGAGTATTTGTGGGAGCCGCCGGACTTTTTGAGCGACCCGACGGTGGCCAGTCCGGTCTGTGCACCGGAGGAGTCGGTGACGTACACGGTGACGTACACGGACGCGTGTGTGGGGGTGGTGACGGATACCGTGGTCGTGGAGGTGGTGCCGCTGGAGCTGGCGTGGATGGGTGGGCCGCCTTTTGAGGTGACGTGCCTCGAGGCAGAGGTGGGGCTGGGCGTTGCAGCGAGTCTCGGGGCGGGGGTGGACTACGTTTGGAGCGCGGAGCCGCCGGGCATCCTCGCCGGGGCGGCCGGGTCGCAGGCGACGGCGACGGGTGCAGGTACGGTGACGGTGGTGGCCACGGCGGGCGATGGCGCATGCACGGCAGAGCTGACGACGGCGGTGGAAGAGGACGTACAGCCCATAGCGGTGGTGCTTTCTGCCACGGGGAACGCCATCGACTGCGACACACCGGAGATCGGACTGACGGCTACGGCGGCCGCATCCGGCGCCGTCCTCACCTGGTCCGCTACGACGGGAGCATTTGAAATCCTCGATGCCAACGAAGCGACGCTGCTCGCCGGCGGCACGGTGACGGTCACATCGCTCAACCCCGACAACGGTTGCACGGCCACCGCCGCAGTGACCGTGCCGGAGGACTTCACCTACCCCGTGGTCGAGGCCGGCACAGCCGACACCTTGACGTGCCGCGCACCGTCGTCGCCCGTGCTGGGCGCCTCCTTCGGCCCCACCGGCTACACGGCCCAGTGGGAATGGGACGTGCCGAGCGGCGGCGTCCTCCTCGACCCGGCCACCCTGACCCCCACGGCCGCCGCTCCCGGCACCTACACCCTCACCGTCACCTTCCAAGAAAACGGCTGCACCGGCACCGACTCGCTGACCGTGGTCCTCGACCCGGAAGCGAGCGTGGACGCCTCGGCGGCGGTGGCCCCGAACGTCTTCACGCCGGACGGCAACGACGTCAACCGGTACTTCCACCCGTTCCTTCCCGAGGACCCCAGCTTCAACCTGCTGGGCATCGTGGACCGGTACGATTTGGCAGTCTACAACCGCTGGGGCAACGAGGTGTACCGTACGAACGGCTTGCCGGTGCGTTGGGACGGCTACACCGGAGCAGGCGATCCGCTGACGGAAGGCACCTACTACTACACGTGCACTTTCCGCATCGTGTGCGGCGGGGTCCAAGAACGCACCCTCCACGGCGCGGTGGAGTTGCTTCGTGGACCGGAGTGAGGGAGAATCCACACAGCTTTTGTACCTTCAAAGTATGGATCGGAAGGACTTCATCCGCACCGGATTGCTCGGGACCGGTGTGTTCGTAACCGGCGCTGCGGCGCTCGGCGCAACTTCGAACGGAATCGACGAATTGACAGGGCTCCGGCCCCTCGCGATGCCTCCGGACGTGGTGGGATTCAACCACTTGCCGGCAGATCTCGACGAGGCCGGTGACCACTATGTCGTGCACCGGGCTGCCACCCGGGGGCACGCAAACCGCGGCTGGCTCGATACCCACCACACGTTCAGCTTTTCGAGCTACTACAACCCCGAACGCATGCACTTCGGGGCGCTGCGCGTCATCAACGACGATGCGATTGCAGGCGGAAGGGGGTTTGGGACCCACCCGCACGACAACATGGAAATCGTCACGATTCCGCTCGAGGGCGACCTCCGCCACCGCGACAGCATGGGCAACACGTCGGTCATCGCGCACGGCGACGTGCAGGTGATGAGCGCGGGCACGGGCATCACGCACAGCGAGTTCAATGCGAACCCCGACCGGGACGTGAAGTTGCTGCAGATTTGGATGTTTCCGAAGCGCCGCTCGGTCGAGCCGCGCTACGGCCAAATTTCCCTCGACACCCGCGACCGCCACAACCGGTTCCAACAAATCCTCTCGCCCTCCCCGGACGACGAGGGCGTGTGGGTCCACCAAGATGCTTGGTTCCACATGGGCCGCTTCGACCGCGGCCGCCGCGCCGACTACGACGTCCGCCGCCCGGGCAACGGGGTCTACGCCTTCGTCGTCGCTGGCGCGTTCCGCTTCACCGACACGGCGCTCGACCTCACCCTCGAAACGCGGGACGGCTTGGGGATTTGGAACGTGGCGTCCCTGCATTGCGAAGCCCTCACCGACGGTGCGGAGTTGCTGCTGATGGACGTGCCGATGGTGCTCTGAACCAGGCGCCTACTTCGCAGGCGAAACAGTGTGAAGGGAAGAGGCGCCGCTGCGCGGCGAGAGGCGCGTCTGCGCCGCGGAGGGTGCCGGGGTCGCCGGCTGGAGGAAGTTTATTCCCGCTCGAGGGCGCGGAGGAGGACGCTGGGAGGTTGGGCGCCGCGCACCGCGACCGAATTCCTCGGGGTGAGGGCGGCAGGGGAATCGGTAGAGCGGGTGACGAGGAAATGCGGAACTGCGTGGATGCCGAGTTGGGCAGCGAGTTGTTCGTCCGCGGCGAGTCCAGCGGCTGCGCGGGCAGGATCTGCGGGCAGGGCGCCGGCCGGGGCCAGCTCCCGCCAAACGCGAGAAAGGAAGGCGGGGTCGTCGATGTTTTGGCCTTCGGTGAAGTAGGCGCTGAACAGCCGGTGGAGCAGGTGTGGCGCGAAGCCCAGCGGACCGGCCTGTTGCAGCATTTGGTGCGCGCGGGTGGTGTTTGCCGGCACCGCGTGGTCGAAGTTGAACTGCAGTCCTGCGGCCGCGGCACGTTCTGCAACGGAGCCATGCATCGCGCGCGACTCCCCTTCTGAAATCCCCTTCGTCGCAGCTAACGTGCTGTACACCGAGGCCCCCGGCGCCACGACGAGCTCGGGCGTCAACCGAAAGCTGTGCGGCACCACCACCACCGGTCCCCCTTCAAACGCGGCCACGGCCTGTTCCAAATGCTGCTCCCCGAGGTAACAAAACGGGCACACCACATCGGTCCAAACGTGCACATACACCGTGTCGGTCGAAGTTTCCATGGCAGCGGCAGCGGGCAAACTGAGTTGAAGCAGAAGTGCAAAGGAGGCAAACATCGCAGGAAGGTACGAGTATCTTCGCGCCGTGGAAATCGCACTTGCCTTCCTGACGCTGGCCTTTCTGGAGATTGTGCTCGGCATCGACAACATCATTTTCATCAGCATCCTGACGAACAAGCTGCCGGAAGAGATGCGTCGGCGGGCGCGGACGGCCGGCATCGGCCTGGCACTCGGGTTTCGCATCGCGATGCTGCTCGGGATTTCGTGGATCATGGGCTTCACGGCGCCGCTGTTCAGCGTGTGGGAACATGCGGTGAGCGGGCGGGATTTGGTCCTCCTCGGCGGCGGATTTTTCCTCCTGTGGAAGAGCACGCGGGAGATCTTTGAAATCATGGAGGCGCACGAGGCGCACGAGGAGAAGGAGACGAAGGCCGTCGGCAGCTTTGCCTCCGCCATCGTCCAAATCGCCTTGCTCGACATCGTCTTCAGCTTCGACAGCATCCTCACCGCCATCGGCATGACCGACGACATCCCGGTCATGGTCGCCGCCATCGTGGTCTCGCTCGTCGTCATGCTCGCCTTCAGCGGCAAAATCGCGGCCATCATCGAGAAACACCCGTCCTTGCAGGTGCTCTCCCTCGCCTTCCTCATTCTCATCGGCTGCCTGCTGGTCGCAGAGTCGATGGGCCAACACGTCCCCAAGGCCTACATCTACGTCGCAGTGGGCTTCTCGCTCCTCGTCGAATTGGTCAACATCCGCGGCAACTTGCGCAGCGGAAAACAGGGATGAGGGGCGGCTCCGCCGCCAAACAGTGTGAGGCGCGGCAAGGCCGCGGAGGGATGAGGGATGAGGGATGAGGGGGCGCTTCGCGCCAAAACCGTGTGAGGGGGCGCTTCGCGCCCGAGTGTAAAGTGGGGAGGGGAATGGTGTCCTTAGATGGCATCTCCATGCCGGAAATCTGAAAGCGGCGAAGCCGCGCCTCATCCCTCACACTCACACTGTTTCTCGCCGCGCAGCGGCGCCTCATCCCGGATTTTGAATCAGCGCTTCCACCACTTCGCGTTGGGTGCTGCGCGTCTTGTCCGCCGCGTACCACTTGTGCAGGTGTTCGCCGTAATGCGGGGCGGTTTCGGGGTTTGCTTTGAGGGTCCGGACGAGTTCCGTGGCGACTGTGGGCCGCGGGCCCCAAACCCCTTGCACCGAGCCGTCTACGCCGAGGGCGATGACCTTGGGGATGCTGCGGCCGCCGTTCGTGAGGAATGCGTCGATGAGCCGCACGTCGTGGTCGCGGAAGGCGACCTTCAGGGCGATGCGCCCCCCGCTGGCGGCGGCGATGGCGTCGAGGACGGGCAGCACTTGGGCGCTGTCCCCGCACCAATGCTCGGTCACGACGAGCCAGCGCGTTTCCGGCGGGGCAGCCAAAGCCCGGGCCACCACTTCCGGCTCCAACACCACGGACTTGCGCACCCGGGCGGCCCGGGCCCGGTTGATCCGCAGGTATTCGTCGTATGGCCCGGGCGGGCGCGGCCCTTCATCAAACATGTCCGCCCAATACGCCTCGGCCGTCAGGGCCTCCGCATAAAACTGCTCGAGTTCCGCAGCGCTCAGCGCCGTCCCTGGTTGTTCCGGTTCCATGGCCCGAAGGTACCTCGCGGGCCCGCCGCCGCACGTGACCGGCATCACCTGAAGTCGAAGGCTTTCACCGGTGTACATTTGGGAAAATCGTGCCGCATGAAGTGGAGTTTGCTAAGTCGCATGTTCGCGCTGTGGGTGGGCTTGTGTGCTGCCGCCGGGGTGGCGGCAGGCCAAATCGTGCTCAACGAAGGGTCAAACCGGAACTTTGCGGACGTCTTTGACGAGGACGGCGATGCGCCGGATTGGGTGGAACTCTACAACGCGGGCGCGGTTGCGGTGGATTTGGCGGGCTGGCAGCTCACGGACAGCCCGCTCACCCTGCCCGGAGAGAATGCCTGGACCTTCAGTTCCTATGTGCTGCAACCCGGGGAGCATTTGCTGGTGTTTTGCAGCGGGAAGGACCGGCAGTACCAGCCGTTTTTTCAGCAGGTTGCGTCGATTTCTGAGTACACGCCCACGGTCGGGTGGAACGAGCACTCTTTTGCGGCTCCGTTTGTTTGGGACGGCGTGTCGGACCTGGTCATCAACACGTGCAGCTTCAGCGCAGCGGGCTACATCACGAACTCCGTCTTCGAGCAGACGAACACGCCGTACACATCCTCCACCGTTGCCTTCGTGGACGGCAGCGAGGCCGCATGCGGGGCCATCACCGGCGAGACCCACGGGATGCGACCGGTGATTCAGTTGAATGGCATTCCGGTCGGCAATTTCACGGCTTCGAACGGTTCTACTTGGTATCCAGCGCCTTACGGGAACTGGTACTGGTGCGCCCGGAACCAAATGCTGTACAAAGCCAGCGAGCTGATCGCCGCAGGTGTACAGCCGGGACCGTTGAATTCGCTGGCGTGGAATGTCTTGTCCACGGACCCCGTCACCTACACGTACATCGACATCGCGTTCAAGCAGGTGCCCGCTGGCATCGAAGCCCTCACTTCGGCCTTCCTGCCCGTGGCGGGCGTTCCGTTTCACACCGACTTCAGCCTGGAAACGGGAGGAGAACTCGTGCGGCTGCTCGACCCGTCGGGCGCGACGGCTTCCGCATTGACCGTGTCCGTCCCCACGACCGGCGCCGCCCGCGGCGGCTTGCCCGACGGAAGCGGCGGCGCGTTGCTGCTTGCGCCGCCGACTCCGGGGAGCTCGAACGGAGGAGCGGAGGCGTTTGCGGGGGTGTCGCCTGCTCCGGTTTGGACCCTGCCCACAGGCGTATACCCCACGGTGACCTCGACCGCATTGCAAGTCCCCGCCGGATGCACGGCCCGCTTCACCACCGACGGCCAAGAGCCAGACGGCGGCGCACCGGCCTACGCCGGGGAGACGCTGCCGGTTTACGCCTCCGGGGTGTACCGCGCACGCACGACGTGCCCCGGGCTCCTGCCCAGCCCCATCGCCACGGCCTCCTACCTCCTCAACGTGGACCACGCGACGCCGGTGGTGTCCGTCGCCGTGGACCCGGACCACCTCTACGGCGACGGGGGCATTTTCTCGAACTGGTGGCAGGACTGGGAGCGCTTCGCAGACGTGCATTACTTCACGGAGGAGGAGGGGCATCCGCTCTTGTTCTCGCGGCCTGCCGCGATCCAAATCGACGGCGGAGCCGGCGGAAGCCGCAGCCACCCCCAGCACAGCTTCCGCCTCGAGCTCGCCACCGGTGCCCTCGGAGGCACCCCCGTCGAATCCGAGCTCCTGCCGCAACGCCCCGACCGCGACCGCTATTCGAAGCTGTACTTCCGCAACGGCAGCAACCAATGGCTCGTGCTGCCCTACAAAGACGCCGCCTCTGTCGAGCTCATGACGGGCGCCACGAACGGCTACGGCTCGTCCATGCGCCCGGCTTCCGTCTACATCAACGGCGACTACTTCGGCCTGTACGAGATGCGCGAGAAGTTCGACGAGGAGTACTTCGCCGAGCACGACGGCGCCACCCCCGGAACCCAAGACATCTTGACGGTCAGCTACTGGTACGGCGGCACGCTGCGCGCAAACGCCGGCGAGGTCGAGGACTACTGGGCGAGTTGGGCCGCATTCACGGACCTCGACCCAGGGGCGGCGGATTTTGTGGAGCAGGCGGACGCGTTGTACGATTTGGACTACCTCAGCGACTACATCATCGGGCAGTCATGGATTTGCAATTACGACTGGCCCTACAACAACATCAAAGTACACCGCTCGGACGCAACGGGCGACCGCTGGCGCTTTGCGACGATCGACCTCGAACTCGCCCTCGCTCCGAACGCGTGGTCCGACTGCAATTCCGACGGCATCGCCCACACGCTCGCCCAAGGCGAGGGCGCGCCCTTCACCGGCGCATGGCAGCGGGCCATGAACAATCCCGGCTACCGCCACGACTTCATCAACCGCTACGCCGACGTGATGAACACGGCGTACCGCGCGGACCGGCTCCTCGAGGTTTCGCAGGCCCACTTCGACCAGTGGGTGCTGGAAATGCCGCGCGAATTCGCCCGCTGGGGGGACCCGAACAACGTGGGCGGCTGGATGGACGGTTTTCTTGCGAACCATGCGGCATACCAAACCGACCTTCTCTGCAAATCCGAGTCGGTTTGGTCCCACGTCCGCAACAACTTCAACCTGTCGCCCACCTTCAACCTGACCCTCGCCACGGATCCGCCAGGCGCCGGATCCATCCGTGTCAACACCATCGTCCCCGAGCCGCTCCCGTGGGACGGCCGCTACTTCCGCCACCACGCCATCTCCCTCGAAGTCCTGCCCGCTCCCGGCTTCCAGTTCATGTTTTGGGAACCCAACGGCGTCGTCACCGACCTCACCTCACCGACGTGGACGGGCGAAATCAACGGCGCCGCGGCCACCTTCACCGCCGTCTTCGCCACCACCGACGTCGCATCCCCGGCGGCCCCGACCCCTGCTGCGACCGATGGTACGTCCCCGGCCCTTGCCCTGCACCCGAACCCGGTTTCCTCGTCCGCTGGCCTCCCGCTAGCGGTCGCTGCCCCGGGCAAGCGCATCTCCCATTACCGGCTCTACGGCATCCTCGGCAACGCAGTGCGCGAATCGCACATCGTGCCATCGGCAGAGCATCTGCGCATCGACATGGCCGGCCTCCCCGCTGGACTCTACCTGCTCGAAACCGAGTTCCTCAGCGGCGGCCGGGCTGTGGCGAGGGTGGTGGTGGAGTGAATCGCCGCTCCGCGGCTGTCAACAGTGTGAGTGTGAGGGAACAGGCGACGCTTCGCGTCTGAAAACAGTGTGAGTGTGAGGGATGAAGCGACACGTCAGCGTATCCACTTGAAAATGAGCACGACCATGCAGATGAGGAAGAGCAGGAAGCTGATCTTGTTGATGCCGTGCATGACCCGCAAGTTGATGCCTTCCCCTTCTTGGCGGTGGAAGAGGTTGAGCGGGTTGATGTAGTAAAGCAGCCGGCGAAGGAAGACCATGGTGCGTGGGTTCGGGGTGGATCAGGGACGGTGGGCGATGACTGAAATTTCGACGCGGGCGCCGCGCGGGAGGCCCTTGACGAAGACGGCTTCGCGGGCGGGGAAGGGCGAGGGAACGACGTCGCGGTAGGCGGCGTCCATGCCGGCGTAGTCGTCGGCGTCGATGAGGAACACCGTGGCTTTCACCACGTTGCTGAGGCCGAGGCCGTTTGCAGCGAGGATGGCGGTGACGTTGGCCAAACTCTGACGCGTCGCACCGTCGATGGTGGCACTGACGAGCTGTCCGGTGGCGGGGTCGAGCGGAATTTGGCCCGAGACAAACAACAAGTTGCCAGCAGCTACGGCGTGGCTATAGGCCGCAACCGGTGCGGCGGTCGAAGGGGAAGTGGAGTCTGCCATGCGCGCGAAGCTACGGCTTGCCGACCTTTGTGCCGTGCGCATCCTGCTCATCGACAACTACGACTCGTTTACGTGGAACTTGCACCATGCGCTCGTCTCGGCGGGCAGCGGGGTGGAAGTGGATGTGCACCGGAACGATGCGCTTGTGCCGGCCGGCATTGTGGGCTACGACGGCGTAGTGATTTCGCCCGGGCCCGGCATCCCGCGGGAGGCCGGCCAAACGCTGAACGCGATCACCGTCGCCGCAGCCCACCGCATGCCCCTCCTCGGCGTCTGCCTGGGCATGCAAGCCATCGCCGAGCACTTCGGCGGGACCCTGCGCAACCTGCCCGACGTCCTGCACGGCGTGGCGACACCGCTCACCGACTTCGCACCCACCGGCCTCTTCGCCGGGGTCCCCTGCCCGACGCCTGTGGGCCATTACCACAGTTGGGTCGTGGACGAGGACGACCTTCCCCTCGTTCTTTCCATCACCGCCCGCAACCTTGCCGGCCTCCCGATGGCCCTTTCGCACGCCACGCTCCCCATTGCCGCCGTTCAGTTTCACCCGGAATCTGTACTGACCCCGGAAGGGCCGCGCATGATCCGCAATTGGCTTGCGCATGTCGCCGCTTGGCGGGCGGAACATCCTGCGTCGCGTGCAGGGGTCGCGGTGTGGAATGAAGCGGCGCTTGGCGCTGAGGGAGAGGGGTGAGGCGCGGCTTCGCCGCGGGAAATAGGGTGAGTGTGAGTGTGAGGGATGAGGGGGAATTTGGGTTACATTTAGAAAAGAAATAGGGCAAACACGTTAAAATGAAAAATCTGTTCCTTGTCGCGGGCCTTTGCATTTCCACCTTCGCGGCGGCCCAATGCAAGGTCTACTCCGGCGCCAGCGGTTACAAAGTGGCTGCGCGGGTCGAAAACGGCCGCGTGTACCTCGGGGCCAGCGGTTACCAAGTCGCTGCCCGATTCGAAAACGGCCGCATCTACTCCGGTGCCAGCGGGTACACGGTCATCGCGCGTGTCGAGGGCGATAAGATCTACAGCGGGAACAGCGGCTACGATGTCATCGGCCGGATTTCAGGAGACAAGGTCTATCAGGGGCGAAGCGGTTACACGGTGGCCGCCCGGAACGATGGGTGCGGCGGCATGAGCCTCGCTGCGGCGGCGGTGGCGTGCTGCCTGTGAATCAGATTGCGGTTTCGCCGCGCTCAAACTCAAACTCAAACTCAAACTCAAACTCAAACTGAAACTGAAACTAAAAAGCCCGCTCGAGGCGGGCTTTTGGGCTATGGCAATGGAATGCAACTGCAGGTCGAAGACCTTACTTGTTCCGGTATTGCTCCATGACCTGCTCGAAGGTGTTCTTGAACTGGTCGTAGTTGTATTCGGCGCGGATGCGCTCTTCTTGCTTCAGGCCTGAGATGTAGGCATCTGCGATCTTGCCGCCGGAAAGCTCGATGGCGAGGTAGGCGATGTACTTGCCGTCCTGGGCCTGGGTGAGTTCTTGGCAGATCGTGATGGCGCCGGTGAGCTGCTGGTTCACGATGGTGCGGGAGAGCTCGTTGAACTTGCTGGTTGCTTCTTCGGTGTTGTTGAAGCCGAGCTGGGTGGCTTGGTTCTCCGCGACCGTCTCGACGGTGGCTTGGATGGCGCGGGCGAGGGTGGCTTCTGCGTTTTGGCGGGCAATCTTTTTTGCAATCTCACGCTGCGGGCTGGTGCCGGTGGCAGATGCGCGGAAGAAGTCCTTGTTCGGGAGGTACTGGTCGCCCGAGCAGTATTCTACGATGCGGGTTTCGCCGCGGGTATCCGGGGTCGACGTAACGGCCTCGTCTTTTTTGCAACCGCCGAGGGCCAGGGCGGTGGCCGCGCCACCGATGAGGAGGAAGGTGTGGAACTTCATGGTATTCAAGATTCAGAGTTTCAAAGGAAGGGTGTTTTTCTGCCCGGCTCAAGAGCCGTGCCAAACTTAAAACATGCCCGCTACCGGTACAGCGATTTTAGCAATTCATCGAGAAAGGTTCCGCGGAGTTCTTGGCCCGCCTTCCGGTAAGCCTCCGCAGAAGCGGACTCGAAATTCAACTGCACGCCCTTCACGCGCTCGAGGTTGCGCTGGAGCAGGACAGCATTGTCTGTGCCGCGGATTACGACCGACGCATCGAGCGTCGCGGTGAAGAACCCGCTGCCAGACCCGGCTTCGCGGGTATCCGCTTCGATCGTGATGCGCAGGTCCGCCGTGCGCACATCTTCCGTCAATGCACATCCGCGTTCGGACAGGGCTGCGCGCAGGGCTTCTGACAGGGCAGGGGTGCGCACCGGTCGGCCGAAGGATCGCTCCGTCGAAGCGATGGCCACCGTCGGAGCGGTGAGGCGGACCGGCACCGTGACTTCAGGGGCGGGAAGGTTGCGGAGCGCTGGAACGTCCACACCTCCACCCGGACGGGGGAGAAGCCGGTCGAGGTCGACGGAAACGCGCAGTTCGGCAGCGCGGGTCCCCGGGTCAAAGCCGTCCAACGGCACCGCCACCACTCCGTTTGCATCGGTGGTGAGTTCGAGGCGCCGGGGGAGCGTCCCGCGGTGGTAACGGGCCACCACCGGGAAGTTGGGGGCAGCGGCGCCATCGAGGAAGACCTGCACGTCGAGCGAACCGCGGTAGCCCGCAGCCGGCACGAGTTCGACCGCAGTGGCGGCAGGTTTCAAGCTCACCCCGGCGAGCAAGCCCGTCACCGCATCGAGGCAAGCGCGGTCGAGTGCGACCTCCGCCCCGCCGGCATCCCGCCACAGCATCGTTTCGCCCGCGAAAGGCGCGAGCGCCGCAAGGCAACGGTAGCACCGGTCCACCGCCGCCACGGCGTCCCGGCTCCCGCGCGCCGCCAGTCCCGACGTATAAAACCCCCCGGCCACTTCGGCGGCGGCTGCACGCCGTTCGGCGAGGATGCGCTCCCACGTGGACCGCGAAAGCCGGTAGTACACCCAGGCCTCGCGGCCGTCCTCGTGGCTGCCGACGAGCTCGTAGCCCTCGAGGTTCTCGGCGGAGGTGCTGGAGATTTGTTGGCGGAATTGCTGGCTGACCAGGTCGTTGTGTTGGGACGTTTGGAGGGCCGAGTTCGATTCGACGCGCACGCGGATTTCCGTGGCGAGGTCGGCGAGGGCCCGTTTCTTTGCGGCATCCATCGCATCGAACGGATGCTGTTCCTTCGAAGCAGAGGCAATGCCGATGTAGTAGCCGGGAACCGAAGGGCGTGCGGTGGCCCAAACCGGCAACGCCACCGCCGCCGGCTTCTTCGTTCCGCAACCGGCCGCAGCCAGCGCGAAAACGCACGCCCAAACGACCGCGGCGGCTGCCTTCATGGGACGAGGATGCGGAGTTGGTTCTCGACCACGGACCGCACGCGCAGCGCGGTGGCCTCCATCGCGGCGTTGATCATCAGCGACTCGTCTTTCGGATTTTGGCGCGCTCCGAGCAGCGCCTGTAGCTCGGCGCGCCCCGCCCGGTTCACCCCGCCGGAGGCATGCGTCGGATAGATATTCTGCACATTGCCAGAGTATTTCGCATAACGTACCGCGTCGTGCTCCGTGTGCGTGACCATCTCTGAAGCGAGTGTCGCACCCGTTTCGAGCGAAATCAGCTGCACGTTGAAGGTCACCTTGACCTGGCGCGTCTGCGCGAATTCCATGTACTGCACGGGGCGGTACTCGGTTTCTGTGTACTTCTTGCCTTCGGAGTTCACCCGTTCGACCTGGTAGGACTCCATGCCCTGCCGCTGGTACCGCTCGAGCTCCGTGTCCACCACGTCGCAGTCGACGACGATGCCCTTCAGCATCGCCTTTGCGCCCAGCAGGCCGCCGACTTGGACTGCAGTGGTAGCGTTGAGCACGCCGCTCAGGGCCATCTGCTGCTCTTGCAAGATGAGGGCCTGGTTTTCGCGGTCGACGATTTTCAGGAAGGGATCGGTCGATTCGCTCAGCCGTTGCTGGACGTAGCTGCGCAGCTTTGTGTCGACGTTCACGCGGGTGGTGCCGTTTGCAAAGGGGAGGAGCGCGACGGTGAATTGGCCTGCGGCGAGGGCCTCGTCGCGGCGGGCAGCTGCGTCTTTGTACGTGGCGAGCCGGTCGGTGCAGGCCTTGAAGGCCGTGTGAGCAGCGCGGTAGGTCTTCGCGGCGAGGGCGGTCGTGCCCTGGCGGTAGCGGGGCTCGCAGTAGGCCACGTCGGCCAACGCACGGGCGTCTTTGTACGTGGGATCGAGGCGCAGGATTTCCGTCAGGTCGGTCAAGGCAGCGTCGAATTTTTCGTCCTCGAGCGCCCGCGAGGCCTGGCGGTACAGGTCGTCCATGTGGGAGTTCTTGACCTGGCTGTACGCCATCCGTTTGGTTTCCGGAAAATCCAACCGCACGCCCAACGCGTCCACCTTTTTAAAGTAGGCATCCGCCTCCTCGTACGCCTTGACCGCAGCGGCCTTCTCGTCCCGCATCATCGCCCCGTCGAAGGCCGTCAGCCGGTCGTTGAGCACCCACTGCCCGGTGCGCCGCAGCCCCTGCATCGCCTCCGTGTTCATCTTGTCCTTCTGCACGGCGGTGAAGTAAAACCCGGCCGCCTGCTCCATCATGCCGGCTTCCTCCATCTTCGCACCGCGCTTCGTGAAGGCCTTCGAGCCGTTGCAGCCCGTGCCGGTGAGGACAAGGAACATCGTGGCGACAGGAAGCGCCAGCCGGCGTGCGGCAAGGAGGAAATCGGTTCGCGTCATGGCAGGCCGAAGTTAGGCAAGTCCCGGTGCAGAGGGCACAAACCGTGCCACAGGCGCTACCTTCGCGCGGCGCAACGAACCCCCCCGGTCGATGAAGCAAATTCTCATCCTCGGAGCTGGACGCTCCAGTTCCTCGTTGATCGACCGGCTGCTGTCGCGGGCTCCGCACGCGGGGTTCCGGGTGACGGTGGGCGATTTGGACGTGCGGGCGGTGGAGGCGCGCATGGCGGCCCATCCCCACGGGTTGACCCACGGGTCGGTGTTTCCCATGGAACTCGACCGCACGGAGGAACGCGATGCCCGCATCGCGGCAGCGGACCTTGTGATTTCGATGGTGCCGGCGGCGGGGCATCCTGCGATTGCGGCATTGGCCATCGCGGCCGGGGTGCCGGTGATCACGCCGAGCTACATCGCTCCGGAAATGGCGGCGCTCGATGCGGCTGCGCGTGCTGCGGGCGTGCTGGTGCTGTGTGAGTTAGGGCTGGACCCGGGCATCGATCACCTGAGCGCGATGGCGCTGCTGGCCGACATCCGGGGCGGCGGCGGGCAGGTGACGCATTTCGAGAGCTACTGCGGCGGGTTGCCGGCACCGGCAAGCGATACGAACCCGTGGCATTACAAATTCAGTTGGGCCCCGCGCAACGTGGTGGTCGCGGGCCAAAGCGGAACCTCGACCTTCCTCGCCGGCGGCATGCCGCGGGCCGTACCGCCGCATCGGGTGTTCCGGACGGTGCGACCGGTCGAGGTGGCGGGCGTTCGCTACGACGGCTACCCGAACCGGGATTCCCTCGCCTACACGGAGCGCTACGGGCTGGACGGGGTGGATACGCTGATCCGCGGCACGTTGCGGGGGGAGGGATTTTGTGCGGCGTGGGACGTGTTGGTGGGGTTGGGGTGTGTGCGGGACGATGTCCGGCTGGAGTGGCCGGAGGGCACGACGTGGGCGGAGTGGCTGCGGACGTTCGTGCCGGACGGGGAGCGCGGGGGGGACCTGCGTGCCGCCGTGGCGGGGGTGACCGGGGCGGGGGAGGAGGCGCTGGACCGGCTCGCGTGGCTGGGGCTGTTCGATGGGCAGGAGGGGCCGGGAGCGTGCGCAGGGACGCCTGCCGACATCCTGCAGGGCCTGCTCGAGCGCAAGTGGCGCCTGGAACCGGGGGACCGCGACCTCATCGTCCTGGTGCACCGCATTGAATATGTGCAGGGAGGGCAGCGGCACGAAGCCGTGAGCAGCCTCGTCAGGGAAGGCCGCGATGCGGTGTTCACCGCGATGAGCGATACCGTGGGGTGGCCCATCGCGGTGGCGGCGGAAGTGCTGCTCGCGGGCGGGTTCGGGCGGACGGGCGTGGAAGCGCCGCTGGCGCCGGTGTATGCGGAGCGGTTGCTGCCCGAGCTCGAGGCGTTGGGCATCCGGTTCGAAGAAACCCGACGGAAGCTGTGATGGGACCGGGCTGGGTGGCAGCGGTGTGCTGTGGATGTGCGGGGTTGCCCGCATGGCCTGCGGAGGGCGAGCCGACGATGCCGTGGGTGCGCGAAGCCATTGAATGGCGGTTGCGGCGCGGGTTAGACGACTGTGGGGAGGCCGCTCCGGCGGTGGATGCGTGGACCTTGGCTTGGCTCGCGCGTGCACCGGACGTGCACGTGGACATCTCCACGGCGGAGTGGCCGTTTCTGGCGGTCGAGCCCACGTTGCTGCCCGTGCTCGCCCAAACCCTCACCCTGCACGCCCTCGACGGCCGCGACGTGCGCAACCTCAGCGCAGAAGACCGCCGCGACGCCGTGCGGTGCGTCACCCGGGTGGCCCGGCGCACCTCCGGCCTGATGACGCCCGAGTTGCGGGAGGCGTTCAGAGCTTCGCGGTAAGCGCGCTCGTCAGGGCTGCGATCAGCAAGAAGGTGCCGAGGGCAATCCAGCGGAGGAGCTGTTGCATGTTTTGCATGGCGCCCGGTACGCAGGGGCGGGCGGCCGGGTTGCGCTGCCGTACCTTCGGGGCGCATGCGCACGTTTGACGTTCCCGAGTTTTACCGGAGTCCCATCATCGGCCGGGTGAAGGCGGCACGCAAGGCCGCTGATCCGCGGAAGCAAGACTTTTCGCCGTCGGTGCTGGACTTCGGAACGGTCCGCTTCGTTTTAGCCCGCCACTTCGGATTCTGCTACGGCGTGGAGCATGCCATCGAAGTGGCGTACCGGGCCATCGCCGAGCAGCCGGACCGCCGGATTTTCCTGCTCAGCGAGATGATCCACAACCCGGAGGTCAATGAGGACCTGCACAGCCGCGGCGTGCAGTTTCTGATGGACCCGGACGGAACTCCGCGCATCCCGTTCGAGTCCCTCACCGCGGAGGATGTGGTGGTGGTGCCGGCATTCGGAACCACCCTCGAAATCAGCAAACGACTTGCGGACCTCGGCGTGGACCTGAAGGCCTACGACACCACGTGTCCCTTCGTGGAAAAGGTGTGGAAGCGGTCGGCGGTGCTCAGCGGGAGTGCACATACGGTGGTGATCCACGGCAAGCCGGGCCACGAAGAAACGCGGGCCACGTTCAGCCATGCCGCGGCGGAAGGACATGCCCTCATCGTCAAGGACCGCACTGAAGCTCAATGGCTTGCGGACTTTTTAGCGGATCCCGAGGCCCACGGGGGCGACGCGGCGTTCGCGGCGCGGTTTGCCGGTCGGGCGACCCCGGGCTTTGTTTGGCATACCCACCTCAAGCGCATCGGGGTGGTGAACCAAACGACCATGCTCGCCGCTGAAACCCAATCCATTGCAGACCTCCTCAGGGCGGCCGTCACGGCGCGCGGCGGGGAAGCTGCGAACACGCGCGACACCCTGTGCTACGCCACGAACGACAACCAACAGGCCACCCAAGCTGCGCTCGACGCCGGTGCGGACCTCGCCGTGGTGGTCGGCGGCTACAACAGTTCGAACACGTCCCACCTCGTCGAACTGTGCGAGGAACGGATGCCCACGTACTTCATTCGGAATGAGTTAGAATTTACAAGCGAAGGGCTGCAGCATTTCGATGTGCATGCGGAACAACTTCGCACCACCGCGGCTCCGTTCCCGCAGGGTCCGCAGGTGCCGACCATCCTGCTCACCAGCGGCGCTTCGTGCCCCGACGCTTCGGTGGACCGGGTGCTGCAGCGCATCCTCGTGCACTATCCCGGTGCGCGGACGGTGGAGGAGGTGCTTGCGACGGTGTAGCGGCTGTACCTTTCGGACATGGAAGCGCCCCGGCTGAGGAGTTTCATCCGCAATGTCCGCACGGAACCGCGCAGGTTCGCGTACCGTTCGCATTTGGTCCCGGAAACCCGCCCGGAATGGGAGGAACGCAAGCGCAAAATCGAGGAGGAGGTGGCGCGGGCACAGGGGACCCTGGAAGGGCCCGGTGAGACGTTGCCGCCCCCGGTGCGGATCCGTTCGCGCTCCGGCCGCCTTGCCCGGGAAGGGACGTTCATGAGCCGCCGCGAGCAGCGGATGCGCGCGAACCGCTATGCCCTGCTCCGGTCCCTGCTCATCATCGTGGGCTTGGTTTGGCTTGCCTTCAAAGGCCTCGAATGGGTGGATGCCCAAAACTTCGACGGGGTCCTCAACGGCTTGCGCAAATGACCGACCAGATCGAGGTGCTGCCGGCGCACATTGCGAACCAAATCGCGGCCGGAGAAGTAGTCCAGCGCCCCGCAAGCGCCGTCAAGGAGCTCATGGAGAACGCGGTAGATGCAGGGGCCACCCGCATCGATGTGCACCTCACGGATGCCGGCCGCACCCTGATCCAAATCCTGGACAACGGCACGGGGATGTCCCCAGCCGACGCGGTCCGCTGCTTCGAGCGCCACGCCACCTCAAAACTCCGCTCCGCCGACGACCTCTTCACGCTCCTCACCAAGGGATTCCGGGGCGAAGCGCTCGCCTCCATCGCCTCGGTCGCCCGCGTCGAACTGCGCACCCAGCGCCCCGGCGACGACCTCGGCACCCACGTCCTCATCGAAGGCGCCTCCCCTCCAGCCGTCACCCCCGCCCCGTGCACGCCGGGCACTTCCATCGCAGTCCGGGACCTCTTCTTCAACATTCCCGCCCGCCGGGCTTTTCTGAAATCCGACGCGGTCGAGTTGCGCCACTGCACGGACGAGTTCACACGCATCGCCTTGGCCCACCCGGACCTCGCTTTTACGCTCTCCTCGAACGGTACGGAACTCTTTCACCTGCGCCCCGGCTCGCTTCGCGCCCGCATCCTCGGCCTCTTCGGTGCACGCTACGACGAGCGCCTCGTCCCCATCGACGAAGCCACGGACGTCGTCTCGGTCACCGGCTTCGTGGGCAAGCCTGCCTTCGCCCGCCGTTCCCGCGGAGAACAGTTCCTATTCGTCAACCGGCGCTTCATCCGCCACCCCGCCCTGCACCGGGCCATTTGCGACGGCTTCGTCGGCTTGCTTCCCCCGGACGCCTTGCCCTTCTATGTCCTCTTCCTCGAGGTAGACCCGGCCCGTGTGGACGTCAACATCCACCCCACAAAGGTGGAAGTCAAGTTCGACGAAGAGCGCACGATAGTGGCCCTGCTGCGGCCTGCCATCCGCCGCGGACTCGGTCGATTCCAAGTGGTCCCTGCCCTTGACTTCGACACGGAAGCTTCCATCACCATCTCCCCATTGCTCCCAGGCATGGAAGTCCACGAACCTTCCATCACCGTCGACACGACCTACAATCCGTTTGCGAAACAGGGAACGGGGATGAGGGGGCAGGGGACAGGGATGAGGGGGGAGGGAGCAGGGTGGGGGACGAAGAAGTGGGATTTCGGCGCGATTTGGGCATCTGACCCCAA
>CAZMNI010000006.1:0-11132 GCA_964567615.1 uncultured Chryseobacterium sp. | reverse complement strand
CAGGGTGGGGGACGAAGAAGTGGGATTTCGGCGCGATTTGGGCATCTGACCCCAACCCCAACCCCAACTCCAACCCGGTCACATCCCGTCGTTACATCGTTACCCCGATGGCCTCTGGCATCGTGGTCGTCGATCCACACCGTGCACATGCCCGGATCCTGTACGAGGAGTTGTTAGAACGGAGGCGAGATTCCGGCGGGGGCACGGTCCCTGTGGCTGCGCAGCAGTTGCTGTTTCCGGAGGAATGTGCAGTGCCGGCGGGCGAGCGGGAGTGGTTGCTCGGGGAACGCGAGCAGTTGATGGAGTGGGGAGTCCATGTGGAGGCGGCATCGGAGGGGGTGCGGGTGTTGGCGGTGCCGGCAGAAGCGGCGGCGTCCCCTGCGGAACTCGTGGAGGCACTTATCGGGGCTGGAGAGGTGGAAGTAGGGCTCGGGTTGGAGGGGCGATGGGAGCGTTTGGCCGCACGACTTGCCAGGGCCAGGGCCGTGCGTCCCGGAGCTCCGATGACGGCGGAGGCACAGGCAGATTTGGTGGACCGGCTGTTTGGGTGCGACGTGCCCGGTTTGGACCCCTTCGGACGGCCCACGGTGGTTACCTTTACCGCAGACGAAATCAGAGAACGGTTCCGCTAATGTTCGACTCAACTCCCCAAGTAGTTCGCAATCTGATCTTTATCAACATCATCTTCTTCGTTGGAGGGATGGTGATCGGGGAAGATGAGGCGGTGCGCGTCTTTGCCGGAACGTATCCGGGCTCGCCATTTTTCAAGCCGTGGCAGATTGTGACCCACATGTTCATGCACGGGGGCTTCACGCACATTTTCTTCAACATGTTCGCGCTGTTCATGTTCGGGAGCCAGCTCGAACGGTTGTGGGGGCCGAAGCGGTTCTTGAATTACTACCTGATCAGTGGATTGGGCGGTTTCTTTTTGCATGAGTTGGTGGTGGGAGTTTCGCTGTATCAGCAGTTTGGGACGTTTTTTCCGTCGCGTGAGCAGTTGGTTCCACCCGGGTTTTCGCCCATCGACGGAGTGGCCTTGCTGGAACATTACTACGGCCGTGTGGTAGGGGCTTCCGGAGCGGTGTTCGGGCTGCTGTTAGCCTTCGGCATGCTCTTCCCGAACACGGAGTTGATGTTGCTGTTTCCACCGATCCCCATCAAGGCGAAATACTTCGTCTTCGGTTACGGTGCGATAGAGCTCTTCCTTGCGTTGAGCGAGGGGGGCGGGGACAATGTGGCGCATTTCGCCCACCTCGGGGGCATGTTGTTCGGGTATTTGCTGCTGAAACGGTGGCAGCGAGACCGCAGTTCGTTTTATTGAGGATGTGGGCGGACCTGCAGAAACACTGGCGTGAAGGCGGGGTGTTGACCCGGCTGATTTTGTTGAACCTCGGCGTGTTCGTCGCGGTAGCGACGTTGCGGCTTTTAGGTCGGCTCGGGGTGATTCCAGGGGCGGGTGAGAACTGGGAAGGCGGTGGCGTACTCGGACTTGCGGCGTCGTGGGATGTGGAGGTGTTGAAGACCCGGCCGTGGTCGGTGGTGACCCACATGTTCGTGCACACGGATGTGTGGCATGTGGCCTTGAACATGCTGTTGCTGTGGTGGATGGGCAGGCTGTTCGCGGCGACCTTAGGCAATCGGAAGTTGCTGTCCACCTACCTCTTAGGCGGCCTTGCAGGATGTGCAGGCTACATCGTGATGTTCAACCTGTTTCCCGGATTGCGCAGCGGTAGCCTGTTTGCCTATGGGGCGAGCGCTTCGGTGATGGCGGTCTTTGCCGCGGTGGCGACCCGGGAGCCGGACCGACCGGTGGGGATCTTGTTTCTCGGGCCGGTAGCGTTGAAATGGGTGGCACTCGTGTACGTTGCTCTCGATTACTTCGGACTGAGTTCCGGTGGGCCCAATGCAGGAGGACACCTTGCCCATTTGGCTGGAGCCGCCTACGGGTTTTTCCTGATTCGGGCCCTCGATCGCGGGCGCGATCCGGGACGTTGGCTGGAGGCGCTGCTGGACCGCCTGGCCGTGTGGACGCGGATGGGGTCGAGCTCTGGACCGCGGATGCGGTTTGTTTCGCGCAAGCGCACGGCGCCAGCTACCCGGAGGACGGTAAGCGACGAAGAGTTCAACGCGTCGAAGCGGGAAAAGGAAGCCGAACTCGACCGCATCCTCGACAAGATCTCGCGCCAAGGCTACGACCACTTGACGGCGGAAGAGAAGCGGTTCCTTTTTGAACAGTCCCACCGATGAAGAAGGCACGCCGGGCCTGGGGGTCGGGGGTTTTGGTGTGGCCCGGTGCAGCGGCAGTGCTGGCAGCTGAACTCGCCGTGCGGATTAGCCCAGAAACGGTGACCGTGTTGGCCCCGTTCGGCCTCGTCTACCCCTGGGCGTTGCTTGTCCTTGCCGCTGGAACCGTTTGGCGTCTTGTCACGGGCGATTTGAAGGGGTTGATTTTGCCGGCGGTGGTCCTGGCGTTGACCTGGGTGCACGCAGTAGAAACGTGGGGAGGGTGGTGGAGCCCGTCCGCAGAAGTTCGGGTGGATGTGGGAACGGAAGTGGAAGTGCTGTCCTGGAATGTGCGGCTGTTTGACCGGTACGATGCGCTTGGGGGGGCGTCGATTCGGGACAGCATCCTCGCCGTAATCGACGGCGAAGGGGCGGACATTGTGTGCCTGCAAGAGTGCTTCATCGACGAGGGCAAGGAGGCCTGGATGCGCCGGGAAACGCTGGAGCGGCGGGCAGGGACTGGGTTTTGGCATGCCGACTTCTCCCACGAGATCGACAGGAACACCCATTTCGGACTCGTCACCTTGTCGAAACACCCCATGGTCCGAACGGAAGTCATTCGTTTCGAGAACGATGCAAACAACGGGTGCATCGTCACGGATGTGGTGGTGGCGGGGGATACCCTGCGCATTTTCAACGCCCATTTGAGCTCCATCCGGTTCGATCGCAAAGATTATGAGGCAGTGAGGACGGGCCCCGATCCAGATCAGCGGGCGCGGCTCTGGGCCCGGTTGAGCAAGGCATGGGTCAAGCGTGCTGCCCAAGCGCGGGAGGTCGCGGAAGCCGTGGCTGCCAGTCCCCATCCGGTGGTGCTCGTGGGCGATTTCAACGACTCCCCCGTGTCCTATGCCCTCGGACGTTTCGACGCGTTAGACGATGCCTTTGAGGCGGGCGGGCTGGGCTTAGGGGGGACATACATCGGTGACCTGCCGCCGTTGCGCATCGACTACATCCTCCATTCGCCTGAGCTGGAGGCGCGGAGCTTCAAGACGTTGGATGTGGAACTCAGCGACCACCGCCCGCTGCGGGCGCGGTTCGCAGGGTCGGTTCAATAAGCCGATTTCCGCGGAGAAAACCGCTCGTACAGGGTGACGTTCAGCCCGATAAGCAGAAAGCCGTAAATGAGGTCATCCACCGGCATCGAAAAGATGCGCCAGCCGGTCGTGTGCGGGTTCGCGTACCAAACAACATGGTCCACCACCTGCTCGGGTGCGTGGTGCAGCAGGGGGTAGTCCCAAAACCGCACCCCCGTCAGTACTCCGTTTGTGAGGATGAATGGGACGAGCAGGATGAAATAGGCGAACCACAAGCGCCCCATGAAGGGCGTTTGGGCAGCGACGGCCCACAGCAGAAAAAGGGCCGTGAGCACAGAAGCTGAAACGGTGTACCAATGCCCCGGATGCGCGGCTGCGACGGCTACGCACACCGCCGCTCCCAGCAGCGAGAGCGACACATGGCCCCACCGCAGCGGATCGCGCGGCACATAGGACCGCAGCACCGCGTAGGTGAACACGGACGCATACGGGATGCACAGGAAGAAGAGGATTTCTTCGATGGGCAAGCCGGCCACGTTCCAGCCCATGAGGTAGTCGGGGTTGAAGCCCCAAATCCCCCGCGCCGTGAACCACGTGTCCCACGCCACGAAGGCCGCGGCGACAAGCAAGATGGCCGGTACAAAGGCACGCCACCCGGATGCAAAGTTCACCTTGCGGTCGAAGCTCAGGGCGAGCGGCGGCAGCAGGACTGCCGCATTGATGAGCAAGTAGAGCCCTTTCATGCGGTGTGGCGGCTGCGCGCAGCGAGTTGCTCGCGGGCCTCGCGCAGGTATTTCCGCGGCACGAAGAGCATGCCGAAGCACTCGCCGTCCTCCTTCTTCAGGTGCTTGTGGTGCACTTTGTGGGCACGGCGGATGGCGAGCATGTAGGCGCTTTCAGAGGTTCTAAACCACTTGAACCTTTGGTGTATAAACACATCGTGTACAAGGAAATAGCAAAGACCATATAATGCAATGCCTGAACCTATCCAAATCCGGAAATCACCTCCCGCCATGGCCCCCGTGATGAAGCACGCTGCACTGGGAATGGCGAAGATCAAGAAGAAGGCATCGTTCTTCTCGAAGAAGCCAGGACCGTGCGTGTGGTGGTCTTCGTGGAAGTACCACATCCACCCGTGCATGAGGTACTTGTGGGCGAGCCAGGCCACCCCTTCCATCGCGAAGAAGGTGGCAGTTACCGTAGCTGCCGGAACAAGGATGGAAATCAAAGCGTCCATGGAAAGAGGTTGAGCAGGCAGAAAAACAGTGCAAAGATGAGAAACAGCCGGGCAGGGGCGGGCGAAACCGCTTCCGGGTGGCGGTGCAGCGCAGCCGGTCGGAAGAGCAGCAGCACGAAGGCCACCCCCCACCAGCTCGCATAGTTCGTCCACGGCGGCGACCCACCTTCCCACATCCACCAACCCGCTTGGATGGCTACAGGTTCAAGCAGACCGTCTACAGCCGTCATCAAGCTGGCGCCCACCGCGGCGATGCTCCAGCGGTCGCGTGCACCGAGCCGAACGGCCCACGCCGCGCCTCCTTCGAGCATGAGCAGCCACAGCAGCCCCAGCAACAGCGGTACGCCTGCCCACTGCCAGCCGAGTCCTTCCCCGTACGCGTAGTTGCCGTACAGCAGGCCGGTGTTCACGCCGACCACCTCAGACAGGTATCCAGCGGCCGCGCCGAGGCCCCAGTGCCAGGATCCGTTCTTCCGTGCGGCCCACAGGACGGTCCCACCGCACACGAGCAGGTTCAAGGCCGTGAGGCCGAGAAAGAATGAGCCGTATCCGGACGCAATCCCGACCGCACCCACGGCATGCAGAAACGCAGGCAGCATCCACGCAAGGCGTTCCGTGTGCAGCGGTTTCATGCGTGCATGTGGTGTTTCTCAACCAAACCTGCCACGATGCCGGCTCCCATGAGGCACAGCGGGATGCCTCCACCGGGGTGGACCGAACCGCCCACGACGTACAACCCGCGCAACCCAGTATGCCGGTTGCGGTGCCGCAAAAAGGCCGCTGAAGCGGTGTTTGACGCTGCTCCATAAAGCGCTCCCTGCCAAGAAGATGTGCGGGATTGAATCAAGTTGGGCGTGAGCACATCCTCCACCTCGATGTGCGCCTCAAGGTCGGTTCCGAGGCCGCGCGACAACCGGGCGATGGCGGCCTTTCGCACCCGCGCAACTTCCTCGGGCGTGCTGAGGGATCCGGCGCGCACGTTGACCATCACAAAGAGGTTCATGCCGCCCAGGGGCGCATCGCCGGGTTCCTCGACCGACGTGACATTGACGTACACCGTCGGGTCCTCACCGGGGTCGCCGGCAGATGCAATCCGCTGAAATTCTCCCGCATAATCCCTGCTGAAAAAGAGGTTGTGCAGGTGCAATTCGGGGAAATGCTTCCGCACACCGAGGTAGAGGATCAGTCCGGACGTGGAGCGCTCGGCGCCGAGGATGCGTTCGGGAGCGGGAAGCTCTGGAAGAAGTTTTCGGTAAGTCGGGTGGATGTCGGCGTTCGAGACCACAACCGAAGAGCGAAGTTCCGTGCCATCGGCGCAGCAGACCCCGGTCACGTGGCCGGAGGTGTGCAAGATTCGCTCGACGGCGGTATTGAACCGGTATTCCACCCCGAGCGCCGCACCGAGTGCATGCAGGTGACGCGCGATGGCACCCATGCCGCCTTCGGGCAGGAACGTGCCGAGCCCGTGTTCGAGGTGCGGAATGGCCAGCAGCATCGCAGGAGCGCGGTACGGATCCGAGCCGTTGTACGTGGCGTAGCGGTCGAAGAGTTGGGTCAGGTGGGGGTGGGCCAAACGCTGCGCGTTCCGCCGGTGCAGTGTGCCGGTCAAGGGCAACTTCAGCATGCCGCGGACCAAACGCCGCATGGCAGCTCCGCGGTAGGTCGCTTGTTCGTGCAGACTTTGCTCTAAAAACACCGGCCGGGTCAACTCAAACGTCTTGCGACTCAGCTCCAACTGCGCATTCACGGCCGCGGGATCCACCCCGAACGCCCGGCGAATCTCCGCATCGCGCCGGTCCGAATCCGCCCACGCGGTAAAGCGCGTGCCATCCTCCCAGAAATACTCTGCTGCTCGGTCCATGCGCCGGAAACGGAACGCGGGCACTTCAGCCGCTTGCGGCGACGCCGCCCGCGCCAGTGCATCGAGCTCCACCACCAGCTCCGGCAGGGTAAACAACGACGGCCCCAAATCAAACCGGTACTGCCCCAGCCACGCCTCCCGCACCTTGCCCCCCGGACCATCCCCCTGTTCCACCACGGTCACCGCGCGGCCGGCCGCGGCGAGGCGGATTGCCACCGCGAGTCCACCGACCCCAGCTCCCACCACGATTGCCGTTACGTCTTCCCGCTTCGCCATCCCTCAGGACTTCAGCGCGGCAATCGCCGCGGCCGCAGGTTCAAACAAGAGACGAAACCACGCCGTGAACCGCTCCGGCGACGCGGCGAGCTCGGCCCGCAACTCCCCTTCCGGCACGTACCGCACCGCGTCCGCCTCGTCCGGATCCGGCGACGGCGGCGCATCGGTCCGCCCCACGAACACGTGGTCGTACTCGTGCTCCACCAGTCCCCCTGCAAACTCGGCCCGGTACACGAACCCGAACGCAGGTTCCAACGTGCACGCCATGCCCATTTCCTCCCCCAAACGCCGGTGCGCGGCATCCACCACCCGTTCCCCGGGCCGCGGATGGCTGCAGCAGGCATTCGTCCAAAGCCCGGGGCTGTGGTACTTCCCCGCCGCACGGCGGTGCAGCAGCCACTCGCCGGCGCCGTTCACCACGACGACCGACAGCGCGCGGTGCAGCTCGCCCGTCCGGTGTGCTTCGAGCTTGCGCCGGACGCCGAGTTCGCGGTCCTGCGCGTCGACGAGCACCACGAATTCGTTGTCTTCCAGGGACTTCATTTGGCCTTCAGCGTTGCACGTACAAAGTTCTCAAAAGCCGGCGAGCCGGCCCAAACGCCTTTCCGCAGCGCGGCCTCCACCGCCGCCCGATCCGCTGCCACATGCGCGCGGTACCCTAAAAACGCAGGCACATTCTTCGCCACCCCGAAACGCAGCAGCCGCAAATCGGCCGACCCTGGCGCAGCCACAATCGAAGCATCGAGTTCGTCCCGCCACTTCACAAACCCCCTGTACTGGTCCCAAGGCATGGAGACGAATTGGCACATCATCAGCCCTGCCGTGGCTCGAAACCCGCGCGCCACCGGGTCTCCTCCGTTTGTGCGCACCAGTTCCACGGCTTTCCGCTCAAACCCAGCACATACCGACTCCCGCTCCCAGTCCTCGCAGGCGAGCCGGTAGGATTCGCGGACGGAATTCAGGTTGAGGGCTGAGGATTGAGATGGGAGGGGGGAGGGTGAGGGATGAGGGGTGAGGGATGAGTGGGAGTGTGGGGGATGAGGGGTGAGGGGGGAGGGGGGAGTGTGGGGAGGGGGGGAGGCGGCGGCGGGCGTGAAGTGGATAGGAAGGACCAGCAAGAGGAGCAAGCCGGCGGCGGATCGGAAACGCACCTTTCTCCGGTAGGGCATGGCCACCCGGGTACCGTCGGAAGTTGCAACCGTGCGCTCTGCTTGCTTTGCCATCAATCGGTCAACTCAAACTCAAACTCAAACTCAAACTATAAACTCAAACTCACAGCATATTCAAGCTATGCCGAAGGTAGGAGCCGACGAAGAGGGTGGCCTTTCGCGTGTTGGGGATGCGGATGCGCTCCTCGAGCACGCGGTGGCTGGGGAGGGAACGGATTTTTGCGAAAAGCCGCTGGTAGTAAACGTAGGCCACGTACACGCCGAGTCGGGCTTCGCGGGGGAGTTGGACAATGCCGGCGTGGGCGGCGCGGAAGTCGGCGTCGATTTCCTCCTCGATGCGGGCCTTGGTGGCGTCGTCGAAGGCGTTGAAGTCGATCCCGGGGAAGTAGGTGCGGCCCATGTGGATGAAGTCCGCCTCGAGGTCGCGGAGGAAGTTCACCTTTTGGAACGCCGCCCCGAGGCGGCGTGCGGGCGGAAGCAGTGCATCGTAGAGCGATTGGTCGCCGTTTGTGAAGACTTTCAGGCACATGAGCCCAACCACCTCGGCAGAGCCCACGATGTAATCGTCGAAGCCCTGGCGGTCGTACGCGGCGCGGTCGAGGTCCCACTCCATGCTGCGGAGGAAGAGCTCGACGTGCTCAGGATCAATGCCGTAGCGGTGATAGGTCTGTTGGAACGCGTGCAGGATGGGGTTCATGCTGAACCGGTCGCGGATGGCGCGTTCGGTGTCGGCGCGGAACGAGGCAAACAGCGCCACCTTGTCCGTGTGGTGGAAGCTGTCCACGATTTCGTCGGCAAACCGGACGAAGCCGTAAATCGCGTAGATCGGATTGCGCAACCGGGGTGCGAGAAAGCGGATTCCAAGGGAAAAGGAAGTGCTGTAGGCACGCGTGGTGCGGGCGCTGCAGTCTACGCAGACCTTGTCGTACAGGGCGATGGCGTCCATGGGCATTTAACCGACGGGATGGGGGTGAGGTTCACGGCGGGCCGTGGAGGTAGAGAGGTACGCATGGGCCTCTGCAGCAGCCACTTCGCCGCTGATGAGGCTCGGCGGAACGCCGGGGCCCGGCGTGGTGAGTTGGCCCGCGAAGAAGAGCCCGGGGAGCTTCGAACGCAGCTTCGGCTTGAGGAAGGCGGTTTGGCGCAGCGTATTCGCAAGCCCATAGGCGTTGCCTTTGAATGCGCGGTAATCGGCTTCGAAATCGCGGTGGGCATACCCGCGCTGGTAGACGATGTGCGGACGCAGGTCGCGGCCCGTATGCTGCTGGATGCGGGCGAGCATCAGCTCGAGGTAGCGCTCGCGTGTGTCGGCTTCTTCGACCAAACCAGGGGCCAAAGGGACCAGCAGAAACAGGTTTTCACCCTGTTCCGGTGCCACCGACGGGTCGGTTCGCGAAGGCGCGGAGCAATAAAACAGCGGGTTCTCTGGCCAGGTCTTCGTTGTATAGATGGTCTCCGCATGCGGTCCGAAGGGCGTGTCGAAGAACAGGTTGTGGTGCTCAAGTTCCGGGACGCGGCAATCGAGCCCGAGGTAAAAGAGCAGCGAGGACGGGGACATCGTCCGGGATTCCCAGTACTTCGCGTCGTAGCGGCGCCACCGCTGCGGCAGGAGGTTTTGCTCCACGTGGTGGTAGTCGGCAGCGGCGATGACCGTAGAAGCCTTCCGGGACATGCCGTTGCGCAGTCGCACGCCCGACACGCGGCCGCCGGTCTCCTCGATCTCCGCCACATCCGCGTGGTACTCGAACGTGACTCCGTGGGATTCCGCTACGCGCACCATGGCTTCGACGATGCGGTGCATGCCGCCCATCGGGTACCACGTGCCGAGGACGGTGTCCGCATAGTTCATCAAGCTGTAAAGGGCCGGTGTCCGCTCGGGGGCTGCGCCGAGGAATAGGACCGGGAACTCGATGATGGACAGGATCTTCGGGTGCGAGAAGTACGACCGCGCGTGTGCGCTGAAGGAGCGGAGGAGGGTGAGGCGGGTGGCGTCTTTGAGCGTTTGGAGGTCGGCAAATTCGAGGACGCTGTGCGCGGGCTTTTGGACAAAGCGGCCCATCCCGATTTCGTACTTCGTCCGCGCCTCTTCCATGAAGGCCTTCAGCCGGTTGCCTGCGCCCGGCTCGAGGGATTCGAAGACTTCGGCCAGCGGCTCCAGGCCCGCCGGGATGTCCAGCGGACCGTCTTCGAACCAAACGCGGTACGAAGGGTCCAAACGCACCAGGTCCAATTCGCGCTGCACGTCCGAGCCGAACTGCTTGAAATATGCTTCAAACACGTCGGGCATCCAGTACCAGCTGGGCCCCATGTCGAAGGTGAACCCCTCTGCTTCGAACACCCGCGCCCTTCCGCCCGGCATCCCGTGGCGTTCCAGCACGCTCACGCGGTGGCCACGTGCCGCCAGGGCTGTAGCCGCCGCGATGCCGGCAAAACCCGCACCGATGACAAGGGTGGAGTCAGAAGTCGAAGAAGTCGAAGGGCGGTGTGCGTCCATAAGATGTGCAACAAGGTCCACAGAAAGGATGTTCTCTCGACCGACCGGGGAAAACTTAACTTCGTGGCATGCAGGAAAAGTCAGTGCTCGTGGGGGCAGATGCCCCGTTCGACCTCGTCGCATTTGCGGCACATCCGGACGACGCCGAACTTTCTGCTGGCGGCACGCTCGCGCGGGCGGCGGCGGCGGGACGCCGGGTGGCCATTGTGGATTTGACGCGCGGCGAGCTCGGCACGCGGGGCTCGGCGGAGGTGCGTGCGGCGGAGGCGGCGGAAGCAGCGCGGGTCCTGGGGCTGGCGCACCGGGAGAACTGCGGTTTGCCGGACGGCCTGTTCGGGGAAGACGCGGATGCAATCGGCCGGGTGGTCGAAGCTGTCCGGCGGCTGCGTCCGGCCGTGGTGCTGGCGAATGCACTCGGTGACCGCCATCCCGACCACGGACGCGGGGCCGCCCTCGTAGAGCGGGCATGCTTTCTCGCGGGCCTTCCGCGGTTTCAACCGGGGCTTGCGCCGTGGCGCCCGCGGCTTGTGCTGCATTACGTGCAGGACCGGTTCCGCGTGCCGTCGCTTGTGGTGGACATCACCGGGTTTGAGCAGACCAAATACGCCGCCATCGCGGCGTACACCTCCCAATTTTACGCGCCCGAAGCCCCTGACTCCGCGTTGCCTGCCACGCCCATCAGTACCCCGGAGTTCCTTGAAAACCTCCACGGCAAGGATGCGGTCATGGGGCGCTACATCGGTGTGCGCTCCGGCGAAGGATTCGAGTCGAGCCGGCC
>CAZMNI010000005.1:0-32824 GCA_964567615.1 uncultured Chryseobacterium sp. | reverse complement strand
CCATCTTCGCACTCACCGCAATTCACAGACAACAGGAAGTTCGTTCCTGAGGTGAAGTTGCTGTACTTCGATACAAAAATGAAGTAGTTCGTTCCCGTAGTACCGACGAACATAACCGACGGGCTCAAGCCACAGCTATCATCGTTTCCGACAATCAGCGTCAGCGTGCCGTTAGGGTTCTGACGGAACACGTGCAGCTTACCGTCGTTCATCGGGCTGGCAAAACCAGCCGTAGAAGTTCCGCAGAGGTCTACAAAGACCGGCGCGTCGATGGCCGCGTTGTATTCGTACCAAACACCCGCTGTGGTAATAGCAATGTTATTGACAGACAATCCGATAACGCCTTCAGGGTCGAAAGCGTTCGTCAGGTTACCGCTCACTTGGGCCCCGCAGTACACCGCCTCTGCAGTCTCCAAGTAGGAGTTTGCAGGCGGACAGATGCAAGAACCGTCATCGATCGTGGCCGAGAGGTTGAAGTTGAAGCAGAACGGGTCCGTGCAGCCCGAGAAATTACAACCTCCTGTTAGACCGAAGTCGAGAGGCGTCTGGTTCTGCGCACCTGAACCCGAGAGGTATTCTGTACCAAACTGGTCAAGGACCGTGTAACCTGCCGCATTCAAATCCGCAGCCGCACCTCCAGCTACTGTGAAGGTGTAGCAGCCCAAAGGCAAGCACAAGAGGTCCGTCGCAATGGGCCCCGAAATCACGTTGGCCGTTTGGAAATCCCCGGAATACACCGTGCCCGTACTCAGCGAGGAGAGGTAGTACTGTGTAGGACCCCAGCCGCCTCCGTTTGCGTCCGTCATTTGAATCTGCATCACGAACGTACCCGCCTCGCAGTACACGCAGGACTGTGGCCCCTGAATGGTTGCGTTCGGATCATAGTTTGCAGCCGTTACGTCCATGCAACCGATGCAGGAATAATCACACCCCTGGTTCAAGTTCGCGAGCGGGTTGTAGTTGCAAGACCCTTGGTCCATGCAGCCCGGGACAACCGGTACACAGAAACTTGCAATCGAGGACTGGAAACCTGTAATCGAGCCGTTCGGATAGTTCACAATCGTCCCAGTCAGCGCTCCACTGTGGCCTGTGCTCAATGTGACGACGCCAGGATTGGTGGGAGAGCCAGCTCCACCCATACCATCCCCGAAGCTGTCGTAAACACGGAAATCGTAGCAACCGTTCTTCAAACAGAAGTTGAAGTTAACTCCTGCCGAGGTAGTGCCTCCCTGGATGCCTGCGCCTGCACCCGTCCCTGTTGTGTTCGCTGTCAACACCACAAAGGTTTCAGTCGGGTACGAGTCCGCATCGATGACGAGGTTCATTTTGTTGTACGCACATGAGCCGTCGTTCGATGTTGCGGCTGCATTGTAATTGCACGCCGTGGCATCTGTACAGCCACATCCGGTCGCTGCGAAAGGCACCAAATTCATCACCCATTGGTCCCCAGGAAGGTTACCGTGGTTCGGCCCCATGCGACGGAAAGACGTTGATGTCCCGAAGATGTAGGCCGTCGCATCTGTAGCCGCTGCGGACGCCCGGCGGACACGAATACCGTTCGTACCGTTCGTGTAGGCATTCGACGTGCCCCAACCGTTGCCCACCGCATCGATGAGAACGATGTGATATGCCCGATTCGGAATCAGGTTCACGGTGAAAGTACCCGTACCAGTTGTGGTAGTCGGTGCGACACCCGTCGTGGTTTGAGGGCCCGCTGAACTAACTACCGCTCCGGTGGCAACATCAACGATGCGCCAACCCACTTCGGCTGGACCGTTGGAGGCCGTCGGAATGGCCACCTGAACGGTGTAAGCAACCGGGTCGCTACACTGAGCAATTGCTTCAGGCGTGAACCCAGTTACCAAAAGTGCGAAGGCTGCCAGAAGCCCCCAACACTGCTTGAACTTGTTAGACATGTTTGAACTGGTTTTGGTTAGATCCTTGGTGAACACTGCTTCAGGGGGTCCCATAGAGGGCCGATTGTTCCCGCTTTCAAACCCTGCCCGTCGGCAAGCCCGGTGAGGCCGAATCGGTCCCTGCGCGGAGCAGACACCCTTTAGCGCGTTAAATGTAGCTCATCATTCCGTAAAATCCAAAGTTTCACAACGGTTTCGTTGACCGCCTGATAACCATCCGTCTATGAAAACCAGGGCTTCGTTTACGAAACGACTCGTTTCTTCTGAAAACGTGTAAATAGGGTCCGACTATCAGCAACTCCGATGTGGTTGCCCGCATCAGCAATGGGCATTGTGCACCGATGTACATATTAATGTATGCGGCATTCTGGCAGGAATTCGCTCCGAGTCTGCGACCTTCGTGCCATGAACGTGCGGCCCGCTTCTGATTTGTCCCGGATGCATCTCGCTGAATTCAGGCCATACCTGAAGTTGTTGCGAAAAAACGCGTGGCTGATTCTGATTTGCGCAGCCACGGGTTTCATCATCGGGCAGCTGATTACACACCGCCAGTTGGACGTTCACAGCGCAACAGCAGAAATCCTTTTGCGCCAAGATGAAGGTGCCGATACCCGGCTCAGGATGCTCGGCGAATTGAACGGCCGGAGAGCTACGGATGACGTCCAGAATCAACTGCGCATATTGAAATCCTATGACCTTGTAGGACGTGCAGTCGACCGGTTGAATGAGCCGCTCGATTGTTTTTTTGTAGGGCGCATCCGAACAACCCAAGTCCCTGGATTCGGCAACCTCAGTATTCACGCCATTCCAGGTCTTTTCCATCCCACCATGCTCGGTAGGGACATCGATTTGTTCGTAGAAGATGCTGAACATTTTCGACTACATTATACCAATGGTCAAGGGGAAGGTGTAAATGAAGTTTATCGGTTCGGTGTGCCCATCGAAGGGCCCGATTTGGCCATGACCGTGCGCTACATCGATTCGGCCGATCGGATCTCAGCCGCACAAAAGCAACATTTCCGCATCCGTGTGTACAACCGAGATGGCCGCATTGCGCAGTTCCGATCAGGTTTGACCGTGGAGAACGTTGAACGAACCAGCATCCTCACATTGCACGCCACTAGCACCCTTCCCGGTCGTGCAAAGGAATTTCTCGATACGCTTGCCGCAGCCTACATCAGCTACACCCAGGATGTGCAACTTGAAAGCGGGCTTCAAACGGAGCAGTTCATCGACCGGAGAATTTCAGATCTCGCGACGATAATCGACAGCCTTGAGCGGGAATCAAACCGTTACCGGACTACACAAAATGTGCTCGACCTCGACCGGGAGCAGTCGGACCAATTCGATGCTTTAGTTCGCCTGGAAACCCAAGAGCGCGCCTTGGAAATGCGGTTAGACGCTGCTCAAGAAATGTTGAACTTCCTGACTACGAGGAACGCAGATGACGCCATTCCGCCCGGGCGCATGCTGGTCAACGACGACCCCATGATTGCGCAGCTCGTAACCCGAATTTCAACCCTGAGAACTGACCGCGCCGCCGCCCTGATTGATGTCACTCCCGAGAACTACCACGTACGCCGCATCGACAGTTCAATCCGCATCACCCGCTTCAACCTCGTACGATATCTGGAAGACAGCAGACGATCTATGCAGTCAGAATTGCGCGGGCTGGCGAGCGAAATGAGCAAGTTAGAACAACGGCTCGGCAACATCCCGAATGCCCGAAAGGATCTTTTGGCCATCGAACGGAACTTGAAAGTGAATGAAGACCTGTACGTTTTCTTGCTTGAAGCGAAGGCCAACACGTACATCGAACGCGCTGGCGTTGCGCCATCTGCATCCGTCGTAGAGCAGGCCAGAATTGGAGGAATTGTCGGTCCCAACAAACGCCGGACGATGCTCATTAGCACCGGGATCGGCCTGCTCATAGCATGTGCGATTGCGGCTACGCGCTTGCTGTTGTTTACACGAATTGAGACCCTTGAAGAACTTCGCGAAGCCACTGATTTGCAGCAGCTCGGAGGGATTCCTCATTACGATGACATCTCCACACAGCCCATCGCCATTTTAGCTGACCCACGATCTCAAGTAACCGAGGCCTTTCGTGGGCTCAGGACTTCGCTTCATTACGCCCTAAAACGCGATGGAGCCCGGTCCTTCTTGGTGAGCTCATTGCATCCCGGAGAAGGCAAGTCGTTTGTATCGTCGAACCTCGCTGTGCTACTCGCTAAATCTGGTAAGCGCGTGGCGTTGTTAGACTTCGATTTGCACAAGCCGCGCATTCACAGCTACCTCAACCTTTCGAATCGGGTGGGCTTGAGCATGTACCTATCGGAGAGCATCGAGCTCGCGGATATTGTCCAAAAAGGGCCCCTGCCCGCTCTCGACGTCTACACTGCCGGTCCCGTGCCGCCGAATGCCTCTGAACTGCTCCTAAATGAGCGCTTGAAAGATGTGCTGGACGAACTCAAGTCCACGCATGACTACATCGTCCTTGATTCCCCTCCCATACTGCTGATTACAGACGCCTTGGTGCTCTTGCAACACGTGGATGCGGGGATACTGGTGCTCAACACGGAACGCACATCGCCGCAATCTCTCAATAAACTCGAAACCATCCTCTCCAACAACGGAATCGAAAACACCTCGGTCGTGCTGAATAACATCCGCATGTCTCGCTTCCAACGGATGGTAACGAAGTACGCCCACAAATATGGATATGGTTACGGGTACGGTTATAGCGGTTACACTTACGGCGACAGCAAAACGGCTGAATCCTAATGCCCAGTCGGCAATCGGAAGCGTTGAGTGAAGCTTGACGGGGCAACTTTCTTCACTTTTCAGCGTTTCTACGGGCATACCTTTGTACCATGTTGCGCTTCCGGCTTTGGTTTTGTTTGTGGGTAGCATGTGCATCCTCAATCGGTCGCCTCGAGGCGCAACTCGAGGTTGCAATGGCTTGTGCAACTGTGAATTCAGCCGGAAACACTACCGTGACTTGGTCCCATCCAGGTGATGCCGCCGGGATGTTCGCAGCGTATGTGGTTCATGTCTTGGAGCCCGCAAGCGGAATGGTTATCGCCACGGCGACAATCAACGATGTCAATACGCCGAGCTACGTTGAAACGACATTCAATGCAAACGCAACATCGTTGTGCTACTATGTAGTCAGTCAAGGCACCGACGGAACCAGTTATTCAAGCGATACGCTGTGCAGCATTCATTTGACAGCTCTGCCGAGTATGGATCCAGGATTTGCAGATTTGGACTTCAACAGCCCTCGAATCTTGACAGGAACTGCCGAAAGTCCTTTGACCATAGAGAAACTGAATGCACTCGGCGTTTGGGAAGATGTAGTTACCCTGCCTGACAACGGAGGCATGATGCACCACCCCTACCCGATTGAAGCCTGCGCCGAGGATGTGGTGTTCCGCGTCGTTCGTGAAGAGTCTTGGGCGTCCTGTTCTCATGTTTCGAACCAAGCTGGCTCTCAAATCAACGACGAACTCGATCCAGATGCCCCGACAATCGCAGCCATCGAGGTGAATCCGGAAACGGGAAATGCCGTCATACTGTGGGAGCCAAGCACTGCAGCAGATGCAGCGGGGTACATTGTATACCTCTGCAGTGCAGGATTTCAGTCGGCCATCGACACACTCTACGGGGCTGAAATCAGTGCATATGAAAACGTGCAGTCAAACGCGGACTTGTTCATCGAATCGTACAACGTCGCCGCCTTTGATAGCTGTTTTGTCAACGGACTTCCGGATCCCGGTCCGGCAGGTGCATTCTGTGCCACATCCCTGCAATTGAATGCCTCACGTGCGAATTGTTCCGATGTTGCCTTGCTCTCGTGGTATGGCGCCTACAATTGGCCGAACGGAGTGACTTCCTATTCCGTTTGGGCGACCGAAGAGGCGCCTTCCGGCAGTGGAAATTGGGGAGACGAAATCCTCTTAGCCAGCTTGCCCGCAACCGCGACTTCCTTCGAACACACGGTCTCACAGTACGGGAACTCGTTCCGATATCGCGTAGAAGGAGTTACTGCCACAGGGGATTCCGGTGGTTCAGACATTGAGGAATTGGCCTTTACCTATCCTGGTGCTCCAAGCTTTACGAACCTCAGGCGAGCGAGCGTAGTGGATACAGGCGGCGTTGAACTTTTGGTGGACCTCGATCCGAACGCGGTGGAAATGCACGATTACCGCTTGGAGCGGTTTATTCCGACGGAAGGATCTTGGGAAGATTTGGGCGGACAAAACGGCGTCGGTGGAATGACATTGGTCTTCTCAGACCCTTCCGCCCGCACAGCAGACCTCAGCTATACTTACCGCATCCGTGCAATCAACGTGTGCGGGGACATCGTCGGCTATTCGAACGAAGCAACAACGATGTACCTGGCCAGCACAACCGATGCACGCACAGGAGCTACTGCAGTCTACTGGAATCCTTATGAGGACTTTCCGGTCCCAGGGGGTGTGACCGCCTACCGCCTCTACCGAAGGGAAGGGACAACAGGGACGCCCGTGCTGATAGCCACACTTCCATCCTCTGTCCATTACTTCGAGGATGCTCCTGCAGATGAATCCAGTTCCTCCGGATCGTGGTGCTACCTCGTAGAAGCCGTTGACGCTGCAACTGCACCGAGCGGTGGGACAAACTATGCTCTTTCAAACACCACCTGTTCCACACAGGAACCGATTATTTGGATTCCCAATGCCTTCACCCCCGGGGGCCAAAACCCCGTTTTTGCCCCGGTTGTGAGTTTCGCTGACACATCGGCTTATTTGCTTGAAGTGTTCACCCGCTGGAGTGAGCCCTTGTTCACCTCCTCTTCACCCGGTTCAGGATGGGACGGAACCCGAAATGGCGTCACACTGCCTGACGGTCCGTACGGCTATTTTTTGCGGGTAAAGGATGGATTCGGAAATTACCACGAACGCACCGGTTGGGTCCAACTTCTCGGCAAGTCCGAGGAGTAAAAGGACAAGGCAGCAGGTTTCGCGAACTGCTGCTTGAATGTCGGGGGTGCATAGCTGCATTCATGAACCACGGCTGTTCTGAACGTACATTTGCATGAATCGTGAAACGACCCCACGGTTCACGGGTCAAACGAAGTGCGCGACACCCATGACCTCGAATGCGAAGATTGTCGGAGAAGGTTGGACCTTCGATGACGTGCTGCTGATCCCGGCGTACAGCGAAGTGCTGCCGCGCGAGACCCTGCTTGAAAGTCCCTTCTCGCGGAACATCCGGCTGAAAACGCCAGTGATTTCCGCCGCGATGGATACCGTAACGGACAGCAAAATGGCGATTGCCATGGCGCGCGAAGGCGGCATCGGGGTGATTCACAAGAACATGAGCATCGAGGAACAGGCCGCGGAGGTGCGGCGTGTCAAGCGCTCTGAGAGCGGTCTGATCAAGGATCCTGTGACGTTGCGGCAGGAGGCGGTGGTGGGAGATGCGCTGGCCATCATGCGGGAGCACGGCATCGGGGGCATTCCGGTGGTCGATGGGGCCGGCTACCTGAAAGGCATTGTGACGAACCGCGACCTGCGGTTTGAGAAGGACCCCACGCGGCCGATTCCAGAGGTCATGACGAGCGAGCACCTGATTGTGACCAAGGATGGTGGGAATTTGGAAGAGGCAGGCCAAATCCTGCGGAAACACCGCATCGAAAAGCTCCCCGTCATCGACAGCGAAGGCAAGCTCATCGGCCTCATCACCTACCGGGACATCATCAAACTCAGTGAGTTTCCAAACGCTTGCAAGGACAGCTTCGGCCGGCTGCGCGTAGCGGCTGCTGTCGGTGTGACAGCAGATACCGACGAGCGGGTCGGCGCCCTGGTGGCAGCAGGCGTGGATGCAGTCATCATCGATACCGCACACGGCCACAGCAAGGGCGTACTCGACACCCTCCGCCGTGTCAAGCGAAACTTCCCCACCATCGATGTGGTATGCGGTAACATCGCCACCGGAGCAGCAGCCCGTGCCCTCGCCGAGGCGGGAGCCGATGCAGTGAAGGTGGGCATCGGACCCGGTTCCATCTGCACGACACGCGTCATCGCCGGGGTGGGCGTACCGCAGCTCAGCGCAGTCATGGAAGTCGCTGAGGCCCTGCAGGGTACCGGCGTGCCTGTGATTGCAGACGGCGGTATCCGGTTCACCGGTGACGTAGTGAAGGCCATTGCTGGAGGGGCCCATACCGTGATGGTCGGTTCCATGTTCGCCGGAACAGAAGAAAGTCCCGGAGAAACCATCATCTACGAGGGCCGGCGTTTCAAAAGTTACCGCGGGATGGGTTCGCTCGAGGCCATGCAGAAAGGGTCGAAGGACCGCTACTTCCAAGACGCAGAGGACGACCTCAAAAAGCTGGTCCCGGAAGGCATCTCGGGCCGCGTCCCGTTCAAGGGCAGCGTCCGCGAGGTGATGCACCAGCTCATCGGCGGACTCCGCGCCGGCATGGGATACTGCGGCGCGAAAGACATCGCAGCTTTGCAGCGCGCACAGTTTGTTCGGATTACCAGCGCTGGGGTCCGCGAGAGCCACCCGCATGACGTGATGATCACCCGCGAAGCACCGAATTACAGCATCCGTTGAATATGTTGAAAATGAGCGATTTGAGAACCTTTGGCGCCGCTGTGTGTGCGGTGGTGGTGTCCGTTTGGGGCCAGCCGCAAGCGGCAGGCCAAACGCCCGCTCCAGCCGGAGCACCTTACGTCGTGAAAGTGGGCGATGACTACGTAACGCTCGCAGACTTCGACCACATTTTCCGGAAAAACAACCGCGACGGCGTCGCGACTGTCGAAGCGCTGGACGCCTACATGGAGTTATTCATCAACTTCAAGCTGAAGGTTTTAGAGGCACAGGCCCAAGGGCTCGACACCGTGGCTACGTTCAAAAAAGAACTTGCGGGCTACCGGGCACAACTCGCTCGTCCGTACCTGATCGACAGCGAACTGCTCGGCGCGCTCGTCGAGGAAGCTTGGCAACGGTCACGCGAAGAGGTGCGTGCACGGCACATCTTGGTGAACTGCGCAGAAACCGCCTCGCCTGCCGACACCCTTGCCGCGTGGAAGCGTGCAGATGGGCTCAGGAAGCGCATCTTGACCGGAGAAGACTTTGCGACCGTTGCGAAGTCGAAAGGAGGTTCAGACGATCCTTCGGCGAAAGACAACGGTGGAGATTTGGGCTGGTTCACTGCGTTCCAAATGGTGTATCCGTTCGAAACCGCGGCCTACACCACTCCCGTAGGACAAGTCGCTCCCATCGTCCGCACGCGTTACGGCTACCACATCGTGGAGGTGACCGGCCGCCGAACTGCCCAAGGCGAAGTGCGGGCCGCACACATCCTCGTCCGTTCCTCGGCTGCAGACGACAAGCAGAAACAAGCGCAGGCCGAGCAGCGCATCCGCGAAATTCACCGGGAGCTCGCAGCGGGGGCTCCCTGGAACGAGATGGCCTTGAAGTACAGCGAAGACGGGACGTCGGCTTCGAAAGGCGGCGAACTGCCTTGGTTCGGAACGGGACGCATGGTCGAGGAATTTGAAACTGCAGCCTTTGCCTTGCAAGTGGACGGTGAGATTTCCGAACCATTCCGCACGTCCTACGGATGGCACATCGTCAAGCGGCTCGAATTCCGGGGTCCACCCAGTTTCGAGTCGGTCAAAAAAGACCTTGAGAAAAAAGTGAGCAAGGACAGCCGTGCAGCCATCACCCGCGATTCGTTCGTTGCAAAACTCAAGAAAGAATACGGCTTCGTCCTCTCACCCGCGGCCCTGGAGCCCCTGCGCAAACTCGCATTGGCCACCGACAGCGTGTTCTACGAAGGGCACCCCCTGCCTGCGTTGGCTCCTGCAGACGGTGCGCGCACCTTGCTTGCCCTGGGGGGTAAGAGCTTCAGCTTAGGGGACTTTGCGGACCATTTGACGTCCACGCGGGTCCGGAATCCGGAGGCGGGCGTGGGTGCGGTGCTCGACGCGCAGTTGAAGGTTTGGAGCGAGCAGCGCCTCCTCGACCACGAGGATGCGCGGCTCGAACAGAAACACGCGGATTTCCGCCTGCTGATGGAAGAGTACCACGACGGAATTCTGCTCTTTGAACTCACTGACAAACTCGTTTGGAGCCGAGCGGTAAAGGACAGCGTGGGCCTTGCAGCCTTTCATGCTGCGCATCCCGACCGCTTCATGTGGGGTCCACGCGCAGACATCCGTGTTTTCACTTGCCGCACCCCTGAAATTGCTGCCGAAGTGCGCAAAACGCTGAAAAAAGGGGGCGACATCGAAGCACTGGTGGCACGGTTGACGGCAGACAACGCCCTGGCCGTTGCGATGGAATCCGGCCGGTACGAAGCCGGTGTAAACGCGTGGGCAGACCGTGTGCTCGATGAAGCCGCCACGGGCAACTTGGAGCTGCAACGCAAAGGGCCCACCTTCCGGGAGTACACGGCGGGAGGCAGCGAAGTGATCCTGGTGGAAATCAAGGGGTTGAGTGGCCCAGAGCCGAAGTCCCTGGCCGAGGCCCGCGGTCCAGCCATCGCCGCCTTCCAAGACGAACTCGAGGCCGCGTGGATTGCAGAACTCCGCGCACGGTACCCGATCACGGTGTACCGCGAAGCACTGCACTCGCTGGCGGGGCGATGAACTTCAGGGCCGCCGGGACTGCTCTGGCCGCCGTAGCGGCGCTTGCTGCATGCGGAGAGGAGGCGACACGCGTTGGATCCTCGGAGGCGGCTGCAGAAGCATTCGGACGCACCTTGCCCCTTTCAGAAGTGGCGGACCGGATTCCGGACGACGCCAGTCCGGAAGACAGCGTTGAACTGGCAGAGCGCATCCTCGATGCCTGGTTTCGGGAACAGGTGTTGCTGGAGCAGGCGCTGGCAAACCTTTCGGACGAGGAACTCGACGTGGAACGGGAAGTGGAGCGATACCGCAATGCGCTGATTCTCCACCGGTACGAGGATTTGTATGTGGCACGCAGGCTGGAGACGGAGGTGTCGGACAACGAGGCGCGCGCCCTGTATGATGCACAGCCTGAACTGTTCCGCCTGAACGACTATGTGGTGCGTGCCCAGTTCCTCCATGTCCCTGTGGCCGAGGAACGCGAGCTGCCGAAGGTTCGGAAGCTGCTGCAGTCCAGCGATCCCGCTTCGTTTGGCAAGCTCGAGGCCTGGTGCATTGCGCACGGTGCCGTGCACTCGTTGGACCCGGACACCTGGTGGTACCTCGACGATTTGCTGCGCGAGGTCCCCCTGCAGGTCTACCGCCCGCAGGACCAAATCGCTGACCGGCGACTCATTGAGTTCACCTCAGACGGCCGCATTTACCTCTTGCGCTTCCGGGCCCATGCCATGAAGGATGCCCAAGCTCCATTCGACGTGGTGCGGCCGCGCATCGACGAACTCATCTTGCACAGCCGGCGACAGGATTTGTTGCGCGAACTCGCAGAAGAATTGCTCCGCGACGCGTGGGCAAACGAAGATCTGCGAATCATGGCCGGGGATTCGACAACACGAGCAGATTGAATTCCTGAACGCTATCGCGCTAGGCATGGCATGGAGCCTCTTTTCCACCCCAAACGTATCTTCGACACGTGAAGCAACTGAACGGTAGTGCGTGTCGGCGGGTAGTGGCGCTTAGCACATTGATTTATTGTGGTTTATCGACCAACTTGGCCCAAACTGACACATCGAATGCAACTGGGATTGAACAACCCCGTTGGGAGGTGCTCGATGCCATCGTAGCGGTTGTGGGGGACGAAATTGTACTAGAGAGCGATGTGGAGGCGGCAGCATTTGCCCTCAACGCCGAGCGTGCGCAGCAAGGGCTGAGCGGGAACCTGGGTGCTGAAGAACGTTGCTCGTTGCTCGAAGAAGCGCTCTTCACGAAGCTCCTTGTCCACCAAGCGCGCCTCGATAGCATTGAAGTGACCGATGCTGACGTACTCGCAGAAATCGACCGCCGGCTCGCCTACTACATTCGGATGCTCGGCAGTGTTGAGGCGTTCGAGCGCGAGTATGGCCAAACGGTGAGCGAATGGAAAGATGAGTTCGGAAAGCCCATCCGCGACCAGCTGCTGGCCCAACGCATGCAGGGCGAAATCAACAAACAAGTCCGCGCCACCCCGGCCGAAGTGCAGGCCCGTTTCGCGTCCACACCTACCGACAGCCTGCCGCTGATCCCGGAAGCACTGAGCTACAGCGAAGTAGTGCTCCAACCCGCCATCACAGACCTCCAAAAGCTCGCCGTACGCGACCGGCTCGATTCGATCCGCAACCTCGTGGAAACCGGAAAGCTGTCCCTTACCCTCGCCGCTTCGCGGTTTTCAGAGGATCCCGGGTCAAAGTACAAGGGAGGTTGCTACACGGATGTCGGGAGGGGGCAGTTCGTGCCAGAATTCGAGGCGGCCGCATTTGACACGCCGGTAGGCGATTTGTCCCCGGTCTTCGAGTCGGAATTCGGCTACCACTTTCTCAAGGTGACGGACCGGCGCGGCGAACTTTACAGCGCATGCCATGTGCTCATGGCACCCCGAATCGACGAGGCAGAACTTGAACGGATGGGTGGACGCATTGACTCGCTCGCGCAGGCGTTGTCGGCGGGCACCTTGCAATTCGGGGAGGCGGTGGAGCGGTTCTCGACGCGCGAAGAGACAAAAAACCAACGCGGCGTGGTGGTGAACCCCGCAGATGGGGGAACACGCTGGGGCGTAGATGAGTTGGAAGCGGATATCTACCTCGTACTTGCAGGGCTGGAACCGGGGCAAACAAGTGCGCCGGTTGCGCTGGTGGATGGCGAAGGAAAAGGCTACTGGGCTGTTTTCCGGCTCGACGGAAAGTTCGCCGCTCACCGTGCGAATCCGAAAGACGACTACGCCCTCTTCCAGACCCTTGTCGAGAACGACCTTGCCGCGCGGCAACTCAACCGCTGGATCGACCGCCGTCTGGCTGAGGTTTATGTGCGCATCGACGCTCCGTATGCGGACTGTGCGTTTGAACGGCCTTGGCTTGCGGCCAAAGGGAGCGCACGGCGATGAAGCTGTCGGTGGTGACCGTGGCGTACAACGCCGCTGCCACCATCGGCGCCACCTGCGCCTCGGTTGCTGCAGCCGCAGCAGCAGGCATGGACCTGGAGCACGTGGTAATCGATGGCGCCTCATCGGACGGCACGCTGGAGGCGATTGCGCCCTTCCGGGGTGGGCTAGCGTGTCTGGTTTCTGAGCCGGATGCGGGGTTGTACGACGCGATGAACAAAGGGCTGGGCCTCACCTCCGGGGAGTATGTTGCGTTCTTGCATGCAGACGATGTCTATGCCGATCCTACCGCGGTCATGCGGATGGTCGAGGTGCTGATGGCGTCGGGGGCCGATGCCGGGTATGCGGATCTCGAAGTCGTCGACGGCGGGGGGCGCGTGGTGCGCGTTTGGCGCGGCGGCCCACACCGGGAGGGGGCATTTCGGTGGGGTTGGATGCCGCCGCACCCCACCTTTATCGCCCGCCGAACGGCCCTCCTCGCCGCCGGAGGATTCAACACAACGTTCAAATTTTCAGCAGATTACGAACTGATGTTGCGGTTGATGTATGTGGAGGGGATTCAGGTCGTGTACCACCCAGAAGTCCTGGTCCGCATGCGGGCCGGCGGCGTCAGCAACGCCACCTGGCGCGGACGGTGGCGGGCACATCGCGAAGACTGGAAGGCGTGGTCAATCAACGGATTACGGCCGGCCCCGTGGACGCTGCCGCTCAAGCCCCTGCGCAAAATCGGCCAGTTCAGATGCTGGCCCTTTACCTTGGGTGCATGAACTTCGCCTACTTCCACCTCGTCGTGAACCACGTGCCCATTGTGGGGTTTGGGTTTGCGGTCGTCATCTACTTCGCTGGACTCTTCTTGCGCAAACCCGACATCGAGCGGACGGGCCTCGTGGCATTTGTCGTCTGTGCCCTCGCAGCAGCAGCGGCTTTCTACACCGGTGAACCCGCCGAAGAAATCGCAGAAGGCATCCCTGGGATTTCTGAAGCCAGCATAGAAGAACACGAGGAATGGGCAGAACGGGCCTACGCACTCGCCGCGGTTACGGGGGTGCTTGCGGCCCTCGCCTGGACCGGGGCGGTGCGGCATCCGTCCCTGAAAATTGGACTCGGGGCGGCAGCAGTGGCCACCACCGTCGCCTGCGGCATCACCGGCAAGGCAGGCGGGGAAATCCGGCACACGGAATTCTCGTCGGCCCCAGCGTATCCTGCAGGTGAGGCACACGAAGATGGCCATGACCACTGAAGGCTGGGGTCGGCCCTTTCGCAGGACGTTTGTTGTGCTCGCAGCCGCCTGCACCTCCGGCGCGGCGGCCCAAACCGTCCTCATCCCCCCTGCCCTCGACGCCACGCAACCGGTGACCCTGACCCTGCAACCGGGCGAGCACAGCTTCGACGGCGGGCCGGCCACCATGACGCTCGGGGCGAACGGCCCCGTGCTGGGGCCCACGCTCATCGTGCACCGCGGCGACTTCGCCGACTGGACCGTGGTGAACGCACTGGACGACTCCACGACGCTGCACTGGCACGGCATGCACGTGGCCGCGCACCACGACGGAGGGCCGTACACGCCGATTGCGCCGGGGGCGACGTGGAATCCGGAGTTCACGGTGCTGGATCCTGCGGGCACGTTTTGGTACCACCCGCACCTGCACCACATGACGGAGCACCAGGTTGCGATGGGGGTTGCGGGCCAAATTTGGGTGCGAGACCCCGTCGAGCAGGCCCTCCCTCTGCCCCGGACCTATGGCGTCGACGAATTCCCCATCGTGCTCCAAACGAAGGACTTCGACGACATGGGCATGGTCCTGGCCGGAACGAACGCCGACGACGTGCCGATGGCAAACGCCACCGTCGGCGGCACGCTCCCCGTTCCCGCCTCGGTCGTGCGCCTCCACCTGCTCAACGGCGCCTCCCAACGCGTCTTCCAACTCGGCTTCACCGGCGACCTGCCCTTCCACCTGATCGCCACGGACGGCGGCCTCCTCCCGGCCCCGGTGGAGCGCACGCGGCTGCAGCTCGCTCCCGGCGAACGCGCTGAAATCCTGCTCGACTGCACCCCCCTCGAAGGGACCACCTTCGATCTGATGTCGTTCGCCTCCGAGCTGCCCAGCGCAACGTATGGCGCAGCCCAACCCGGCATGGGACCGGGCATGGTCCTGACCGGATACGCCGGCAACCCCCTGAACGGCAACGACTTCTCCTTCATGACCTTGGCGGTAGGCCCGGCTGCCCCCGACGCCATCTTCGCCGTGCCCTCGGCGCTCGACCCTTCCCACGTCGTGCCATGGAGCGCCGGCGACGTCACGCGCGGCTTCACATTCAGCCCCAGCACGATGGGTCCGAACGCGCTGAACAACCCCTTCCTCATCAACGGCGCCCCGTTCGCGATGGATGTGATCAACTTCGAAGTGCAGCTGGGCGATGTGGAAGTTTGGCAAATCGCGAACAACTCCCCCATCGGCCACCCGTTCCACGTGCACAACACCCCGTTCTACCTGCTCGACCGCAACGGCATCACCCCCGGACCAGAGGAAGCCGGCCTCAAGGACGTCGTGTTCGTGCCTGCCATGCAGTCCGTTCGCATCATCATGCAATTCAACGACTTCGCCGATCCGGTGATGCCGTACATGTACCACTGCCACATGCTCGTCCACGAAGACGGCGGCATGATGGGCGCATTCGTGGTGGTCGATCCTGCCGCGGAAGTGGTCGAAACAGCGGGCGATCTTCGCGGCTGGGCGGTGCCCAATCCCGCGCGGGAAAACGTCCGAATCGGAGGACTCACCGGCTACACGCGGGTGGTCGGGCCGACCGGGAAGCTCGTCCGCGAATTCGCTGCCCTGCCCAGCGGCACGTCCCTCGACTGCACCGGATTCGCAGCCGGCGTCTATGTCGCAGTGGATACGGCAGGGCGCACGGTGCGGTTTGTGCTTGAATGAGGGAGATGCAAACGGCAGCCGTACCTTCGGGCTCGTGAAGTACGGATCGGACCAGGAAGCGCTCGCAGCGCTGCAACAGAAGCACCGCGCGCTCGTCGCGGAGGTGGGCAAGGTGATGGTGGGCCAAGACCATGTCATCCGGGAAGCCACGACGGCGATTTTTGCGGGAGGACACGTCCTGCTTGTGGGAGTTCCAGGGCTTGCAAAGACCCTGTTAGTGAACACCATCGCCCGGGCACTTGGCCTGACCTTCAGCCGGATTCAGTTCACGCCGGACCTCATGCCGAGCGACATCGTCGGGAGCGAAATCCTCGATGAAAACCGGCAGTTCCGCTTTGTGAAAGGGCCACTCTTTGCGCACATCGTGCTGGCGGATGAGATCAACCGGACACCGCCGAAGACCCAGTCGGCTTTGCTCGAGGCCATGCAGGAACGTGCGGTGACGGCCGGGGGTACGACCTATCCGCTGCCGGAGCCGTTCTTTGTTTTGGCCACCCAAAACCCCATCGAACAAGAGGGAACGTACCCACTTCCGGAAGCGCAGCTCGACCGCTTCATGTTCAATACATGGGTGGATTATCCCAGCCACGCCGAAGAATTGAGCATCGTCAAAGCCACGACCTCCGATGTGCGGGTGGACGTGCAGCCGGTGCTGAGTGGCGAGGAAATCCTGGCATTCCAGCAACTGATCCGCCGCATGCCGGTGGCCGACAACGTCCTCGAATACGCCGTCGGACTTGTAGGCAAGACACGTCCGGGCAGGGACCGGGCGACGGCCGAAGTGAATGCGTACGTGAGCTGGGGTGCCGGCCCGCGGGCTTCGCAGTACCTGGCCATCGGAGCGAAGGTAAATGCTGCACTTTCAGGGAAATACAGCCCTGACATCGAGGACGTGAAGGCGGTGGCCTTGCCGATTTTGCGGCACCGCGTCGTGCGCAACTACAAGGCGGAAGCGGAGGGCATCGCGATTGAAGATCTTGTGCGCGGGCTGCTCTGATTTGCCGGCGGCGCGCGCATGATTGCAGTACGTACCTTGCAGACCATGCAGGGAATGCGCGGATTTGCAGTGGTATGGGCGCTTTGGGGGGCGCTCGCGGCCCACGGCCAAACGGACGACGCGTTCTGGTTTGTGGCTCCAGAAGTCACATCGTTGCATGGAGATTTTCCGGTGCTGCTGCGTTTTGCCACCTTTGACGCCGCAGCGACGGTAACAATCGACCAGCCGGCAAACGCGGCATTTCCACCCCAAACCTTGAACATTCCGCCCTCGTCGGCGGCTTCGTTGGACTTGACACCGTGGCTCGCGGCCATCGAAAATGCGCCCTTCGACCAGGTCCTCAACAAAGGTCTGCGCATCGTGTCCTCAGCGCCCGTCAGTGCGTACTACGAGGTGAATCCCAGCTGCGGCTGCAACCCGGACATCTTCGTGCTCAAAGGGGAGAACGCGCTGGGTACGTCGTTTTTCATCCCCTCCCAAAACTACCTCGTCAATGCCTACGCGTCCTCCCCGGGCGGCTTTGACATCGTCGCCACAGAGGCAAATACTTCGGTCACCATCACCCCCACCCAAGCCCTTATCGGCCACCCCGCCGGCGTGCCCTTCACAGTGGTACTCCCCTTCGCCGGGTCCACGTATTCCGCGCGCGCCGCCTCCACCGCCGCCGCCGCGCACCCCACCGGAACCGTGGTCACTTCGACGAAGCCGGTGGCCATCACCCTCCACGACGACTCACTCAACGGCGCCCCCTTCAACGGCGGCTGCCTCGACCTCACCGGCGACCAAATCGTCCCCGTCGCCGTCGTCGGCCGCGAGTACATCGCCATCCGCGGCTACCTCAACACGAACACCGACCGCCTGTTCGTCGTGGCCACCGCCCCGGGAACCCAAGTCAGCATCGGCGGCGTGCCCGTGGCCAACTTGGGGGCTGGCCAGTGGTACATGCACATCCTGTCTACCCCGGTGGCCCTCATCGAAGCGACCCAGGACGTGTACGTGTGGCACCTGACCGGCTTCGGGTGCGAAGTTGGCGGTGCCCTGTTGCCGAGCACCGAATGCACCGGATCGGAGTCAGCCGTTTTCGTTCGGTCCACGGGAGAGTTCCTCGGAATCAACTTGCTTGTCCCCACGGGTGCGGAAGACGCATTCCTCTTCAACGGGGTCGCGGGCTCCATCCCCGCTTCCGCTTTCGCCCCGGTCCCGGGCTCCGGCGGTGCGTGGATGTACGCCCAAATCACGGGCACGGGCTTCGTCCCTCAACTTGACGCCTCCCGCATCACGAACTCAGAGGACTTCTTCCACGTCGGAATCATCAACGGCGGTGCCTCAACCGGGTGCCGTTACGGTTACTTCAGCGACTACGGCGAGCGGTCGTACCAGGCCTCGGCAGACGACTTGTCGGTGTGCGCCGGTGATGCCTTGACGGTGGACGTGGCACCGGTCGAAAATGGACTCTACCAGTGGACCGGGCCCGCCGGATTCTCCGCTTCCGGCCAATCTGTAGCAGTCGGCACGGCCACCTCGGCCTTGGCCGGAAATTACGTCGTCTCCGGCTGGACGGGAACGTGCCCGATCGCCAGCGATACGGTCGAAGTCACGGTGCTGCCTGTCGGGACAGCGTCCCTGTCCGCCTCGATTTGCGACGGCTCGACGTACCCGTTCAATGGCACCCTCCTCGACGTGAGCGGCACCTACACCGCCGCCCTGACCACAGCCCAAGGTTGCGACTCCACCCTCACGCTGGCCCTGACGGTTCACCCCTCGCCTCAACTCACCTTCACGGCCACTACCTGCCCAGAAACACCCTATGCCTTCGAAGGAAACCTGTACACGGCTTCTGGGACTTACCCCGTCACCTACACAACGGCCTTCGGATGCGACAGTGTGCGCACCTTGGAACTCACCGTGTCAGCACCCATCGAGACGGTGTACCAGGTTGTCGCGTGCGACAGTTGGACGTGGGAAGGCACGGAGTACACCGCCTCCGCTGAGCTGACAGAGACCTTCACCGCTGCAAACGGCTGTGACAGTGCCGTCACAGTTGTGCTGACCGTGCACCCCTCTACCTTTTTCTCGGAAGCTGTAGACCTGTGCCCCGGCGAATTCCACACGCTCCCCGACGGCACCGCGGTATCGGCGGCCGGCTCATACACCACCACCGTCCCCTCTCCTACCACCGGCTGCCCTTCGACAACCACCACCGAAGTTGCACTGCTGCAATCCTTTGTTTCGAACACTTCAGCGGTCTTGTGCGCCGGAGATGTGCACGTCTTGCCCAACGGCTCTCCGGTGAGTACCCCCGGCACATACACTACCGCCCTGGTTTCGGCGCTGACCGGGTGCGACTCGACGGTCGTCACCACCGTGGTGGAAGCGCCACGTCCTGCGGTGAACTTTTATTGGACCCCAATCCCGGTAGACGCCCTGGATCCGGAAGTCACCTTCGTCAATACGACGACCGGTGCGGCAGACTGCACCTGGGAACTGAGTACTCTGGGGACTTCGACCGCATGGAATCCGGAGGTGCAATTCCCTGAAATGGAAACCGGCGAGCACCTCATCTGCCTCGCATGTGCCTCGCAACTCGGGTGTCCCGCAGAGGCGTGCGCCGTGCTGGTCATCGAGGGCGACGTCACATTTTTTGTGCCCACCGCCTTTACCCCAGACGGCGATGGACTCAATGAGGTGCTAGCACCGGAGATGACGGGAGGGGGTGCGGTCGGATACCGGTTCACCGTGGTCGACCGGTGGGGCACCACGGTGTTTGAGACCGAGGATCCGGAAGGGTTTTGGAACGGGAGTGTGCAGGGTGGGGGGCATTTCGCGCCAGACGGTCTCTACCTGTGGCGGGCGGTGGTGACCTCTGTATTTGGACCGGAGCGGTTCGAATTCATGGGCAATGTGTTGCTCATGCGCTGAACGGGCGGGCGTACCTTGCGGCCATGGAACACGGAGCCGAACAGGACCAAGTCCGTACACTGTTCGAACGCTACCTTGAAGAGCAAGGTCACCGCAAGACACCTGAGCGGTTCGCCATCTTGCAGGAGGTATATGCCTTTCCCGGTCACTTCGACATGGAGGCGCTGTACGTGCACATGAAGGCCCGGAATTATCGTGTAAGCCGCGCGACGTTGTACAACACGATGGAGTTGCTGATTGCGTGCGGGCTGGTGCGCCGCCATCAGTTTGGTGATAAGATGGCCCAATTCGAAAAGTGCCACCGCATCCGGCAACATGACCACGTGATTCTGGCCGATACGGGCGAAGTACTCGAGTTCTGCGACCCACGCATTCAACAGATTACCTCGACGCTGGAAGACCTCTTCGGCATCGAAGTGCTGCACCATTCGCTGCATGTTTTTGCGCGGAGGAAGGAAGACGGTACCGGGAAATCCTCCGAGGTCCGCCCTACCTTTCGGGCATGAAGGTGGATGTACTCCTCGGCCTGCAGTGGGGCGACGAAGGCAAAGGCAAAGTGGTCGATGTGCTCACCCCCGAGTACGATGTGATCGCCCGGTTCCAAGGCGGCCCCAACGCCGGCCATACGCTGATTTTTGACGGTGTGAAACACGTTTTGCATACCATCCCCAGCGGGGTGTTTCGCCCAGAGGCCATCAACGTCGTGGGCAATGGCGTGGTCATCGATCCCGTCATCTTCAAGGCGGAAATCGATCGGCTGCTCGCCCGCGGCATCGACCCCCGCCCGAACCTCTACATCTCGCGCCGCGCCCACCTCATCCTGCCTACCCACCGCATGCTCGATGCCGCCAGCGAACTGGCGAAGGGCAGTGCAAAAATCGGTTCGACGCTCAAAGGCATCGGACCGACCTACATGGACAAAACAGGGCGCAACGGGCTGCGCGTCGGCGACATCACCTCCGGCCGGTTTGAGGAACGGTATGCGGCGCTCAAACAAAAACACCTTGGACTGCTCGACGGGTTCGACCTTGCTGGATTTGACCTCGCAGCGGTGGAGGAAGAATGGCTGGCTGCCGTCCGCGAACTCGGCGCCTTGAACCTCATCGACGCGGAGCATTTTCTCAACGACGCGCTCGACCGCGGCCTCCGCGTCCTCGCCGAAGGCGCACAAGGCACCATGCTCGACATCGACTTCGGGACATATCCGTACGTCACGTCCTCGAACACCATTGCCGCCGGAGCCTGCACCGGACTGGGCATCGCCCCGAACCGCATCGGCGATGTCATCGGGATCTTCAAGGCGTACTGTACCCGGGTGGGGTCGGGGCCGTTTCCGACGGAGTTGCACGGCGAAGCGGGCGAAGCACTCCGGCAGGCCGGTGGAGAGTATGGGGCGACGACGGGGCGGCCGCGGCGGTGCGGCTGGCTGGACCTCGTGCAGCTGCGGTACGCCTGCCGGGTGAACGGGGTGACGCGGCTGGCGATGATGAAGGCAGACGTGCTGGCGGATGCCCAGGAAGTGCCGGTGTGCCATGCGTACCGGCTGCCGAACGGGTCTACAACCACGGACCTGCCTTACGGGATTGAACCAGACGAAGTGCAGGCGGAGTACCGGGCTTACCCGGGGTGGGCCTGCGACCTCACCGGCGTGCGCAGCGAAGCCGAGTTCCCGGGGGCCTTTGCCGATTATGTGGCGATGGTGGAGCGCGAAACCGGTGTGCCAGTGGGCATCGTTTCCGTGGGGCCGGACCGCGAAGCGACTGTAATCCGTTAAAGCCAAAAATTGGGGGTGAGGCGCGGCTGCGCCGCGGAGGGACGAGGTTGGGGTTGGGGGCGCTGAGGGATGGGGAGTGGTTGCGATATTTGGGGGATGGAGACTGCGGCCATTGATTTGGAGCTGGAGAAGCGGGAGATCCTCAGGAGGTACCGGGGGCTGCTCAGGGCGGCGGTGCACAGCCGCACGGCGGCGGACCGGCGGGCGATCCGGAAGGCCTTTGATTTGGCGCTGGAAGCGCACAAGGATATGCGCCGCAAGAGCGGTGAGCCCTACATCTACCACCCCATCGGCGTCGCGCGCATCGTGGCAGAGGAGATGGGACTTGACACGACCAGCATCGTGTGCGCGCTGCTCCACGACACGGTGGAAGATACCTACATGACGCTCGAGGACGTGGGCAGCCTCTTCGGCGAACGCGAGCGGAACATCGTGGACGGGCTCACGAAGATGAGCGGGGTGTTCGAGCCGGGGACCAGCGCGCAGGCCGAGAATTTCCGGAAGATGTTGCTCACGCTGAGCAACGACGTCCGGGTCATCCTGATCAAGATCGCAGACCGGCTGGACAACATGCGGACCCTGCAGCACATGCGGCCCGACAAGCAGCAGAAGATCGCCTCCGAGACACTGTTCATGTATGCCCCGCTTGCCCACCGCCTCGGACTGTACGGCATCAAGACGGAGCTGGAGGACCTGTCGCTCAAGTACAAAGAGCCGGAAGCCTACCTGGACATCGAATCGAAGTTGCGCAAAACCCAATCGGTGCGGACCCGGTTCATCAACGCGTTCACCCTGCCCATCCGGCGGGCGCTCGACGTGGCCGGGCTGGAGTACGAGATGCGCAGCCGGACGAAGAGCATTTTCAGCATTTGGCAAAAAATGCAGAAGCAGCGCGTCACCTTCGAAGAGGTTTACGACGTGTTCGCCATCCGCATCATCCTCGACACGCCCTACGAGCGCGAAAAGGCAGACGCCTGGCGTACGTACAGCATCGTGACCGACTACTACCAACCGAACCCCGACCGGCTCCGCGACTGGATCAGCCTGCCGAAGGCAAACGGCTACGAATCGCTGCACACGACCGTGATGTCGCCGACGGGCAAGTGGGTGGAGGTCCAAATTCGCTCCCGGCGCATGGACGAGGTAGCGGAAAAGGGGCTTGCTGCGCATTGGCGCTACAAAAACGGGGTGCCCGTTCCAGATGAATCAGCCCCTGCCGGGGAGAACCGACTGGACGGCTGGCTCAACTCCATCCGCGAAATCCTCGAAAGCGGCGAGGAGGACGCGCTGCAGTTCATCGACGAGTTCAAGCTGAACCTCTACAGCGACGAGATCTACGTGTTTACGCCGCACGGCGACCTGTTCACCCTGCCGAAAGGGGCCACTACGCTTGACTTTGCATTCCGGGTGCATACCCACGTGGGAATGCGGTGCATCGGGGCCAAGGTGAACCACCGGCTCGTGCCGCTGTCCCACGAACTTGCCAGCGGAGACCAAGTGGAAGTCATCACCTCCCGGAAGCAGTCGCCGAAGGAGGATTGGCTGAGTTATGTGGTCACCGCAAGCGCCCGCTCAAAAATCCGGCATGCCCTGCGCGAGTCAGAACGCACCACCGCCGAAGACGGCAAGGAGCGGCTGCGCAAGTGGATGCGGCGGGAAAACCTCGATTTCATCGCGGCGAACATCGAGCAACTCACCCGCCGGCTTAAACAGGACAGCCCACACGAACTCTACTACCGCATCGCCACGGACCGCATCGACCTCGAGAAGTTGCCTCCTTTCCGGGCAGACAAAGGCCGCATTGAGTGGGAGAAGGTAGATACCGGTGTCGCCGCGCAGGAAGCCGCAGCGCCGACCGCGGTTCCCGTTCAACCGGGATTGCCGAGCAAGGGGGACTCCTTGCTCATCGGGGAGGGAATGCAGCAGCTCGATTACAGCCTCGCCACGTGCTGCAATCCCATTCCCGGGGACGAAGTGTTCGGCTTCGTAACGGTGACTGGCGGCATCAAAGTGCACCGGCGCAACTGTCCGAATGCCACGAACATGATGTCCAAATACGCCTACAGGGTCATGAAGGCCCAGTGGGCATCTAAGGCAGCGACACAATTCGAAGTCAGCTTGGCCTTTACCGGATTTGACGATGTCGGCCTGGTGTCAGCCATCACACGGGTGATCTCCGAAGACATGCGGGTGAACATGCGGGCCATCAGCTTCGAATCGAAAGACGGGACCTTCTTCGGAAGGGCGGTTGTGCTCGTTCACGACACGGTGCACCTCGCGGAAATGCAAGAAAAGTTGCGCGCAGTACCCGGCGTTCTCACCGTGGATCGCGCCGTCGATTCCTGAGCGGCGCGCAGGCCGCCGGGGTCAGTGGGCGGCCGTGACGGAGGCCGTGTCCTCGGCGAAGAGGGGGAGTCTGGCCATGCGCGCGTGCACGGCGGCGCCGATGCGGGCAAGGGCCGCGGGGTCACCGGCGTGGATGATGGCACCGTCGATCCACTCGGCAAGCGCGGCCATGTCCGCTGGGCCGAGCCCACGCGTCGTGACAGCGGGGGTGCCGATGCGGATGCCACTGGTCACGAACGGCGATTGTGTATCGAACGGCACCATGTTCTTGTTCACCGTGATGTGCGCGGCGCCGAGAGCGGCTTCTGCTGCTTTGCCTGTGACACCTTTGTTTCGCAAGTCAATGAGCATGAGGTGGTTGTCCGTGCCTCCACTGACCAAATCAAAGCCGCGGGCCACCAATTCCGCCGCCAGCGTAGCAGCGTTCAATCGCACCCGTTCCATGTAGGTCCGGAAGCCGGGCTCGAGGGCTTCGCCGAAGGCCACCGCTTTCGCAGCGATGACGTGCTCGAGCGGCCCCCCTTGCATCCCCGGGAACACCCCGCTGTCGAGCAGCGAAGACATCGGACGGACGTCGCCCTTCGGACCCGTCAGGCCCCATGGATTCGGGAAGTCCTTGCCCATCAAGATGATGCCGCCACGCGGGCCGCGCAGGGTTTTGTGGGTGGTGCTTGTGACGATGTGGCAATGCGGCACCGGGTTGTTCAGCAGACCTGCAGCGATGAGGCCGGCCGGATGGGCGATGTCGGCAAGCAGGAGTGCCCCTACCGCATCGGCGATGGCGCGGAACCGGGCGTAGTCCCAGTCGCGGCTGTACGCGGAAGCGCCGCAGATGAGCAGCTTCGGTCGGACTTCGTGGGCCTTCGCCTCCACCTTGTCCATGTCGATCCGACCGGTATCGGGTTCAACACCGTAAAAATGTGCGGAATACAGCCGACCAGAATAGTTCACGGGCGAGCCGTGGGTCAAGTGACCGCCGTGGGCGAGGTCAAAGCCGAGGATGGCGTCGCCCGGTTTGAGGCAGGCCAGCATCACCGCTGCGTTTGCGGACGCTCCGGAGTGGGGTTGGACGTTTGCCCATTCCGCTCCGAAGAGGGCCTTCAGCCGGTCGATGGCGAGTTGTTCCACCGCATCGACCACCTCGCACCCGCCGTAGTAGCGGCGGCCGGGCAGACCTTCGGCATACTTGTTTGTCAGGATGCTGCCCTGGGCCTCGAGGACCGAGCTGCTGACGTAGTTCTCACTGGCGATGAGTTCGATGCCTTCGGTTTGGCGCCGGAGCTCGGCGGCGATGAGGTCGGCGACGCGGGTGTCTTTCATGGTCTGGCGGCTTAAAGTCGCGGTGATGCACAAAGATAGCCCGGCGCTCAACGCAGCACGGTCAAAATTCCGGTCAACCGCACCGGCCGATCGAGGGTCACTTCCCGCACGCCGGACGCGTCTGCGATGCGCAGGCTGCCGCCCGTCACCGGAAGCAGCAACTCGTAGTAGTAGGTCCCCTCGGCCGATGCATCTGGCTCCGGGGCCCAGCCTTCGGCTGCGCCAAAATCCTCGTGCACATACACCGCCGTTCCCCAACGGTTGAACACCGTGCAGCGCGTCCCCGGCAAGCGGTGCAGGCCAGGAATCTTAAAGGCGGCATTGAAGTCGTCCCCGTTCGGGGTGATCACGTTTGGGATGAGTAGGTCGCAGATGTCGGTCACCACGGTGAACGTACCGACGGCTTCGAGGAAGCACGGGGCACCGGTTTCGAGCACCACGGTGTACAGTCCATCGCCCGCCGACGTGGTCCCCGGTCCGGTACCGAAGGGCACAGGTGAACCGCCCGGAGCCGTGAAGGTCCACGCTGCAGCATAGGCCGCGTCATAAAACGGCACCACGAATTCAGCTACTTCGTCCGGACAAAGGACCGTGGGCGGGGATTCGAAATTGCTCAACGGCGATTCTGGAAGCGCCACCACGTTCAAGATGAGCGTGGCCGCAGGCGAAATGCAGCCGTTCACTTCCGTCGAGGCGGAGTAGGTACCGCTCATGCCGGGTTCCAAGTCAGGGAGGGACCAGTCCTGCCCTTGGGCCTGCGCCCCGGCCGGGCCGGACCAAACCACGGGCCCGCCCGCCACCGCCTGTAGCACCGCGTCGTCGCCTTCGCAGAACGTGCCCGCACCGCTCAACACCGGCGCAGCAGGAATCGGGTTCACCACCAAGGCAACGCTGTCCGGAAGCATCGGACAGCCGTCCAGCACCCCCCCTAACACGTACCACCCCGCATCGCCCGCCGCCGCAGCCGCATCGCTCCATTGCGCACCTACTCCAGTCCCGTTCGCCCCCACCGGCCCCTGCCAAACCCATTGGGCGCCCGGCTCGGGCACCGCCCCGAAGGAGAACGGCTCCCCGGCACAGACCTCCACCTCCGCAGCACCGCCCACCGACGCTGCCACCGGCTCCACCACCTCCACCGCGAACTCCGTCGCCGACGACGTGCACCCCGCCACCGACACCAGCACCGCGTACGTCCCCGCATCCCCGGCCCCCATCCCCCCGATCGCCAGCTCCTCCCCCACCACCTCGGCCCCTCCCGGCCCGCTCCAAACCACTTCGGCCCCCGCCGGCACCGACACCGTCCACACCCCCGCATCGCCGGCGCAGACGGCGGCCGGCCCTTCCACGACGGGCGGCTCCGGCTCCGCCAGCACCACCACCTCAACCGAGTCCGGCAGCACCGCACAGCCATCGACCAGCCCCCCCAAGACATACACCCCGGCCTCTCCCCCCTCGGCGGCACCCCACCCCACCCCCGCACCCCGCACCACCGACCCATCGGGCCGCGCCCACGCCCACACCCCCGCACCCACCGCCCCCACCTCCCACGGCACCCCCTCGCACACGACGACGTCCTCCCCATCCACCGCGGCGGCAGCCGTCGGCACGACGTTCACCGCCACCGTCGACGGCGCAGACACACATCCGTGATCGCTGAGCGTCAGCGTAAAGACCCCATTTTGCGCAGCCGAAGCAGCCGGGAAGGTCTGCGTCGCCACGTTCGGCAAGTTCCCCGAAGGTCCCTGCCACAGGTAGAAAATGCCCGGTTGTGCCGCCGTCGAAACCACGAGCGTATCGCCCGCGCACACCTGCTCCGGGGCCGAAAGCACAGGCGGATCCGGAATGGCATGCACCAGCAGCTCCATCGTGTCCGACTCGATGGGGCAGGTGCCGACAAAGCCAGAGATGATGTAAGTCCCGGTGTCTGAAAGGGCCAGCGCGTCGAAGTCGTAGGGATTCGACGTGGACGTGAAGCCGCCTGGGCCGGTCCACGAGTAGGTGGCGCCGTTGATTTCGCTGGCCTCGAGCGTGAAGGGCTCACCGACACAGCCCTCGCCCACCGGAGTGCTGACTTCAAACCGGTTTTCTGCGAAGTCGCTGAAGTAGCCGTAGCGGCAGCCGGTCGTATTGCCGCCGTTGACGATGCCCAGGTGGAAAAACGACGTCGTGTTGACGACGCGCGAGGCCGAGAGGACCTGGACGAAGCTGACATTCGTGAGGTTCGCGTACTTCCACGCCCCGTTTGTGCCGGGGACGTTGAGGAAGGCCGTGGCGGGGATTTGGTTCGGGTTCCCGTTGAATTCGAAGTCGTCTTCCCCGCCAGCAGGCACGAGGATTTTCATGCCAAAATTTTCGGCCGTGGACCGGATGAACGCCACCTCCTGCGAGCCCGTACATTGGATCGGCGGCAACAGCGCCCCTCCCACCTCGCAGCCGAAACCGGTCACGTGCCAGGCATAGACGGGCGCGGAGGACGTGTAGTATGCGGCGCCGGTGGAGAGCTGGTGGGTGTAGTTCGTGCCCGGGTTGAAGGTGCCTTGCAGGTTGCCGTTGAGGAAGATCTGGGTGCCGGGCTGGGTGGGGACGAGGAAGACCCGGTCCGGCGTATTGAGGCTGCCCTTGATGGCCACGTACTCGGTGCCGGCGAGGGGGACGGGTACGATTTGGTCCCCTAAAATGTCCCAACACTGCTCCAGCCCCACCGAATCGTCCGTCACCGTAATGGCGATGGGCTTGTCGCTCGTCACCACGGTACCCGTCGGGTGCTCGGTCGCAACTGCCGACAGCGCCCGACCCGACCACGTCGACCCGGCCTGCGGAAGCACGACCGTGAACGGAACGCCTGCAGGATGCCCCACAAGCGCCTTCGTCGGCGTGATGGTCACGGTCGTGTTTGCTTCCGTGGCGACGATGTCAAATCCTGAAGTCGTGCTGAATCCGTTCGCAAAAACGGTTTGGAACGGCGTGCGGAACGAGGTGCCGAGGGCGTTTTCGCCCTTGAGCGTGAAAATATCCGGATTGCAGCTGCACGTCGGTGTCACCTCGTAGTAGGCAGAGATATTTGCGGTGGCGTGGATGCGTAGGCCCTTGTTCAGCACAGTGTTCGCGGGCTGGTTCTCGATGGCAGCGAGGTACGTAGCGAGGTTCAGTGAGGTCACCGCATTGGGGCCTAAGCTTACAATCTGGGTAGGGAAGGTGGGGTTTGCGGGCGCCGTCACCGTGACGACTGCAGGTGATCCGAAAGACGCGAAACGCAGGTATACGGGCGAGTCTCCGTGCGACGCCGCCACCGACGGCGCCACAAACCAAAAAAGGGTATCCACCTGGGCCCGCACAGCCCCTCCAGCCGTTGCCAGCAGCGCACACAGTGTAAGTCCGATTCGCAGCATCCCGCGAATGTAACCCAGCCCGCCGTAGCTTTGCTTTCAACGATTTTCACAACCCTTTCTCCATGAACAAGTTTCTCTTCGGTGCAGCCAGCCTCCTCGTGGCGGCAGGACTCGCAGCCACGGTTGCTTTCAACGCACCAGCCCCGACTTACGAGTACATGACCTTCACCACGGTCGAGTCCATCATCCCTGCGGGCCTCGGCCGCAGCCGCATCCTCATCGACAACGGTGGCACGATGCAGGAAATCAAGATCGAGAACTTCTACAGTGCAGTGGGCATCAACATGGAGAACATCTACTCGAACGACAAGGTGGTCACCGCGAAGCTGAACGAACTCTCTGAGCAGGGGTGGGAATTGGCCTTCATCAACACCGGGGTCCAAAGCCCGACCGACGGCGGCAAATCAGGCATCTACTGCGCGCGCTACATCCTGCGCCGCGCGAAGTAAACTGCACCGTGTTTTAACCTCCGGGCCCGGTCCCTCTGCCCCGAGCGGAGTGTCCGGGCCCGTGCTTTTCTTCGCTCCATGAACCGCCTGGCATCGGAAACCAGCCTCTACCTCCGCCAACACGCATCAAACCCGGTGAACTGGGTGCCCTGGAGCGAAGCCGTTTGGACGCAGGCGCGGGCTGAATCCCGACCCGTCATCGTCAGCATCGGCTACAGTGCCTGCCACTGGTGCCACGTCATGGAGCGCGAATCCTTCGAGGACACCGACATCGCAGGCTTCATGAACCGCCACTTTATATGTATCAAAGTCGACCGAGAAGAACGCCCGGACGTGGACCGCGTGTACATGGAAGCCATGGCCCAACTCACCGGTATGAGCGGTTGGCCCCTGAACGCCATTTGCCTCCCCGACGGACGGCCATTCGCCGGCGGCACCTACTTCCCTCCGCGCCGCTGGCTCGCCCTGCTCCTTTCCGTCGTCAAATCCCACCAAGTCGGGTTTGAGTGTGAAGGGATGAGGGATGAAAACTCGGTGCCACTCTCTCAACCCCAACCCTCAACCCTCACCCCTCAACCCTCACCCCTCAACCCTCAATCTCAACCTCAAACTTCCATCGCGGCCGCGATGGAAGTTTGGGACACCGCACACGGCGGCATCGTCGGCGCGCCCAAATTCCCCATGCCCCCCCACTGGCGGCTCGTGGTGCAGGAAGCCCGGTGCACGGCGGATCCCACCCTGCGCTCCGCGCTGCTCGACCAGGTGCACCGGACGCTCGACGGGATGCTGCGCGGCGGCCTCCACGACCGAGTCGGCGGCGGCTTTTGCAGGTATGCAGTCGACGAAGCATGGCGGTTTCCACACTTCGAAAAGATGCTGGTGGACCAAGCATGCGTGCTGGACCTGATTGCACGGACGGCGGCAGCAGAAGGACCGGAATCCGACCGGTGGGAGGAATACCGGCGAGCAGCTGCGGGCACAGTTTGCTGTGTCCTCGAGACCTTCAGCGACCCTGCAGGCGGCTTCAAGCTCTCCATCGACGCCGACACACCCGCCGGGGAAGGAGCTTTTTATACGTGGACGGCCGAAGAGCTCCGGGCGGCCCTTCCGGACCGCGGAGCATGGGCAGCAGTGATGGATTGCTGCGGGGTAGGACGCGAAGGCGCGATGGAAGATGGGCGAAGCGTGCTGCTCGAAGTCCGCGGGGTCAGCGCAGAGGAGCGGCATTGGCTCGAAGCGGCTTATGCACGGTTGCGGGTGTGGCGCGAGGCACACCGCGAGGCACCCGTGGTGGACCCGAAGGTCGTGAGCGGCGCGACGGCGCTGATGGCATCGGCCTTGGTGACGGCGGGCGGCGTGTTCCGCGAGCCGGCATGGGTGGCGCGGGCGGAGGAAGCGATGCAGTTTGTGCTCCGTGAAATGCGGGGGACCGGCAGATTGAAGCATGTGTGGCGTGGCGAAGGTGCTGCATTTCTGGACGACGTAGCGTACGCGGCAGCGGCGTGCCTCGATCTGTATCAGGCGACGTTCCGGGAGCTGTGGCGCGAGGAAGCGGAGGCGCTGGCAGAGGAGGGACATGCCGCATTCATCGACCGGGCGGGCCGGCGGGTGCGGTATGCCTCGGCGGCGACCGAGGCGCCGGCGTTCGCGGAGGCGCCGGTGCAGTCGGATGGAACCGTGCCGTCTGCGGCTGCGGTGCTGGTGGAGGTAGGGGCGGCGCTGGGGTGCCCGTGGGCGAGCGAGGTGCTGCGGTGGCAAGGACCGGTGGATCCGGGGGAGGTGCTGGTGGAGGGGCGGTGGACCGAGGTGCGGCGTCGGGTGGCCGGCGGGCTGACGTGCCGGGTAGATGCGGGTGAAGCGGCGGCGGCGTTGCGGGCGGCAATCCGTGCGGCGGCGTTGCCGGGGCTGCGGCTGGAGCCGGGCGAAGTGCCGGAAGGGACCGCCATCGTCTGCGGAGCTGGTTCGTGCGCTGCGCCGGCATCCCGCATCGAGGACGTAGTGGCGGCGTGGCGGCGGCGTGCGATCTTGCGGGCATGAAACGGTTGTTTTGTGCCCTGGCACTGAGTTTGGCTGTGGCAGCCGGAGGCGATGCCACAGCCCAAACCCCACGCCGGAACCGCGCCCCCTCGACGCCCGAAGAGAGCATCCGCGCGGCGGAGGAAAAACGCGCCGCGCGCATCGCAGAACTGGAAGCGAAGTACGCCGCCCAACTCGATGCCCAGCGCAGCATCCGCGACCGCGACGACCGCCGTCAAGCGCGTGCGCTTGAGCGCAAATCGAAGCGCCTCGCACAGCACCGCGGGCTACCCTGGTGGAAACGCATCTTCAAAAAATCCCGGTTCTGACGCTTCCATGACCCGGTTTATCCGGCATTTCAGGAAGTTTAACGGGTTCTTAACTCTTTTTCGGTGACGGGAGGCTCCGTCCTATATTTACCGACTCACAACCGAAGCCTGTAACGAATGAACCGCATGCTGCGTCACATCGTACTCCTGTGCATCCTGGCCACAGGCATTTCCACCGCCTGGGCCCAGGTCGGCTCTGGAACGCTGAAGGGAAAGGTCACCGACGTCGACACGAAAGATCCCGTGCCCTTCGCGAGCGTTGTCCTGTTCCTGAACGGAAACCAAGTCACCGGGGCTACCACCGACTTTGACGGTGAATACACCATCAAGCCGATTGCGCCGGGCACCTACGACGCTCTCTTCACCTTCGTCGGCTACCAGCCACAACGTGTAACGGGGGTGGTCATCACAGCGAACAAGATCCAATTCGTCAACGCGGCCCTCACTCCGGGGGTCTTGATCGACGAAGCGGAGGTGGTCGAATACTCTGTGCCGCTGATCGACAAGGACGGCGGGGCTTCGGGTGGAACGGTCAGCCGGGAGGACATCGACAAGATGCCGGGCCGAACCGCCACGGCGATTGCCCAAACCGTCGCTGGGGTCGGCACCAGCGGCACCGACGGCGGAGTCTCCATCCGCGGTGCGCGTCCGTCCTCCACCTGGGTGTACATCGACGGGATCAAGGTCCGCGGTTCAAGCGCCCTGCCGAAGTCGGCCATCGAAGAAATCCAAGTCGTGACGGGCGGTATCCCGGCAAACATCGGGGATGCCACGGGCGGTATCTTCAACATTTCGCTGCGGAACTCGTCTTCGAAGTGGTTCGGGGGCGGCGAAGTCATCACTTCGGGACTGCCCACGGATGAGTCGGCCATCGGCTTCGACCGGTTCGGCTACAACCTCGTCGAAGGCTCGATTTCTGGGCCGTTGGTCTTTGTGAAAGATGAGAAAGGGGAGCGCGTGCGTCCGCTTTTGGGCCTCTTCCTCTCGGGCAACTACACCTACGAGAAGGACCCGCGTCCGGTGTTCGGTGGCAATTACCGCATGAAGAATGAGTACCGCGAGGCCCTGCTTGCGGACCCCCTGCGCCAAAACATCAGCTCCACCGGCGAAGTCAATGGCGCCCTTTACAACGCCAGTTTCCTCGGAGCCGACGCGTTCGAAAAGGTCCCTACCCGCCTGAACGCCGCAAACCAAAGCGCGAACCTGGTCGCGAAAATCAACGTCAACACGAACGAATCGAGCGACCTCACCTTCGGCGCTACCGGATCGTTTAACAATGGCGCGAGCTACAGCTATGCGAACTCCCTGATGAACTGGGAGAACAACTTGGATGTGTTCAGCCTTGACTGGCGCGGTTACGTGAAGTTCAGCCAGCGCTTCCGCGACGAAGAGGCCTCGA
>CAZMNI010000004.1:7932-44290 GCA_964567615.1 uncultured Chryseobacterium sp. | reverse complement strand
TCTGCAACAACAGCGCCGAGGTGAGCAGCGTTTGGTACACCTTCACGGTGCAGCAAGACGGTTTGCTCTCATTTGTCATAACGCCGAACACGGCAACGGACGACTACGACTGGGGCTTATTTGACATCAGCACTGGAGGTTGTGCCGGAATTTCCGTCCTGGGAAATTCTCCAGAAGTAAGCTGCAATTCCTACGGCTCGTTCACGACAAACGGACCCACGGGCATCTCAACCGCGCTCGGGGGCACGGGAAATTCAAACGGCCCGGGCGACCTCAACGGCCCCCCTTTCAATGCGGACCTGCCGGTGGTGGCCGGCAGCACCTACGCCTTGGTGGTCATGAATTGGACGAACAGCTTGGACGGTTACTCGATTGATTTCGGAGGCTCTACGGCTTCTTTGTACGACGAGATTCCCCCCACGCCGGGCACCCTCGAGGCCGACTGTGCCCTCTCGGAATTCGAGCTGACCTTTTCTGAACCCGTACTGACGGCGACTGTACAGCCCGAAGACCTCTTGCTCATCGGGCCCAGCGGGGTGGAGGTGGAATTCAGTGCGGCCGTGCCGGTCGGCGGAGGCAACGAAGCTGCTGCGTTTGTGCTCACGCCCGCTGCCCCTGTCCTTGTGGATGGGATGTACACGATGACGTTGACCGCTGTAGCTGCATTCGTGGAGGATGCATGTGGAAACCAGGCGCAAGGAACGTATTCCGTGGAAATTGATGTGCTGACGCCGCCGGTAGCATTTGGCCCGGACGCCGTGGTGCGCTGCGAAGACGAGGAGGTGTTGCTGCAGGCCGCTGCGCAGCCCGCAGACCAAACTTATACCTACACCTGGTCTGCTGGTACCCCAGCCGGCGCTGCAACGGTCATCGCCGCCGACGGTCCTGTCGATGTGCTCATCGAAACGGTACCGCCCTGCTTTACTGCGACGGGTAGCTTCACCGTCACTACCGAAGAGTGTGGCATCTTGATTCCGAACATCATTTCGCCCGGCAACGGCGATGCGTACAACAACGCATTCCGCATCGATGGGCTCGACCGCTGGCCTGGAAGCACCACCACCATCTACAACAGGTGGGGAGGCACGGTATACACGTCGACGGACTTCGGGGCAACGGTCGGTTGGGAGGCCGACGGGGCTTCCGAGGGTGCATATTTCTATGTCGTAGAAGTGGCGCGCACCGACGACCGTCCGCTGCGCATTGTCGACGTCCGAGGCGAGCGGTGGGAGCAAGGTAGCGGCCCCATCTTGCTCGCAGGGAGTTTCACCGTCGTGCGCTAGTCGACCTCCCGACTCAAGGACAGAGTGAGCCGAACGCTCCGAGCATCAGAAGCAAGTCCGCCACCGCCACCGTGCCATCGAAGTCGAGGTCCCCGAGGCAACTTGATGCTGCGGGGGCATATTCGCAGCTTCCGTCGTCAAAATCTGCATCCGGATCAAAATTTGTAGCATCCGGGTAGGTGCAGCCCCAAACCACGCAGTTCAAAAAGCTGCACGAGCCGTCGTCGGTGGTGGCAGCCGGAAGGTAATTGCAGGCCGTGACATAGGTACATCCGGGCACCGTCGCAACAGGCTCATCGGCATCGCAAATGCCGTTGCTGTTCGTGTCTGGGCAGGTGACCACGCTGCAGGTGGCCTCAACGGTGTGTGCGCCAAGCCCGGAGACATCGTCGATGGGCGCGAGCGTCCATTCGGAATCGGCAGCCGTGGTACCTGCGGAGGCGGTCCAGCCACCGTCGTTTCCGCTGTGGACCGAGGGCTTGCGGCGGAGCGTGGTGTTCACCGTGGCGTTCGTGGTGCCAGCAACCGACCAGCCGGTTCCGGGGTCGTTGCCGATGGTGCCTACGGCGTCGAGTATGGAGCCGCTCGGATCGACGAAGGCCACAGCGTCGTCCCCGTTGAATTGGAGGGCGGACCAAGTGACTTGTGCGAGCGACGCGGCAGTTGCCGAGGGATTCGCGATTACAAACACCCCGCCCGGGGCGATGGATCCGGCCAGGTTCAGGGTGTTCGATGGGGTGGAAGCCCCGTTTGCGTAGTTCACGAGCTTGTAGCCGGTCAGCTCGAGTGCGACGGGGTTCGGGTTGTGCAGTTCGATGTACTTGTTGTTGCTCGAACCTTCGATGTATTCGGAGATAAAGGCCCCGCACGTTACCGCTGCATTCCCGCTGCAGTCGAGCCCCGGGGCGGGGTAGGTGCACGAGCCGTCTGGGACATTTGCTAAAGCAGAGTAGTTGCAGGCCGAAGGATCCGTGCACCCGTTCACCGCCGGACCTGTGGGGAACCAGGCCCGCTGGACCCAGTCGGGATGCAGGACGTAGGGGTTGTAGTTTCCTTGGGCCGCCTCCACCCGCTCGGTGCGGGCAATTTCAGCGGGGGTCACCGGGTCATCGAGGTGCCAATCGTACAGCACGGACGGGTCCGCGAGCAGGGCGAGGTCGCCGGCCGCTACCGGGTAGACGGTGTAGAAATAGAACACGAGCCGGGCGATGTCGCCTTTCCGGTCTTCGCGCGGTTCCCAGACGTCTCCGCTGCGCTCGGACCACACGGCTGCGTTCGCGGGCACATTGCCCTGCGTTACGTAGCTTCCCGTCGCGGAGATGCCATACCACTGGGCCGCCGCGTCGGGCACTTCGCCGTAGCCGTTGTTGTTGCGCGCGGAGTTCGCGCTCTCGTGGCAGGGCTGCATGTTGTAGAGGTCAGATTTCATGGGGCTTACAGCGCCAAAAAAACTCTGGGGCACGATGTGTTCGCAGTTGAGCGGGTCGAGGAAGGTCGTGGCGGCCGCGGGCATCGAAAAGCCCGTGTAAACGCACGCCACGGTGCCTGCGACGGCATCCGTGAAGCTGAACATCTGCGTGCGTGCGCCGTTGTATCCGAGGTCAGTGAATTGGCCCGTGTACCAATTGTCGCGGAGCCAACTGCGCAACGCCAGCCCTTCCAGGGTAGTGGGAGGGAGGGTTTGGGCCGAGGCCACGAGGCCTATGACCACTCCGAACAGCGCAAACACCTGCTTCATCACACGAAGATACGCGGCCGCCGCCCGTGTGGTTGCTACCTTGCAGCATGGCAGCACCAGAACTTCCGCTCCGCCCGGGCATGCACGTGCGGTTCCTCGACGATGTCGGGGGCGGCCGCATTGTTCGGCTTGAAGGCGACTCGGCCTGGGTTGAAGATGAGACCGGTTTCGAACGGCTGCATCCGTTGCGCGGATTGGTGCGCGTCGGCCTGAGCGCTGGCGAAGAAGACCAGGCGTATGAACGGATGGCACCCGCGTTGGGCGAGGTGCTTACGCAGGAAATAGCTGCAGACAAGCGCAAAAAGATTGAGCAGGATTGGAAGCGAGCGTACGAACATGACCGAGTCGAGCAAAGGGGAGGAGGGGAGCATGTCGTAGACCTGCACCTACACCGCATCTTGCCCGAAGCTGCGGAGTTCGGAACAGGTGTAGTCGAAGATTTGCAGCTTGCTCACTTCGAACGGATGCTGCAATGGGCGATTGCTCAGCGGCTCCCGCGCATGGTGTTCGTGCATGGCATCGGTACGGGCGCGTTGCGCCATGCGATTTGGCAGCGTGTCGAAGCCTACTATCCGGGTTGTTCTTGCCGTTCAGCGGATGTACGCACCTACGGATCAGGAGCTACCGAAGTGCGCATCGGCTCCGGTGCTCACCTCGGCTCCGGTTCCTGATTTTGTGTTGCGCGTTCCCGAGCAACGTCGATCAAGGTACGACCATGCACAGGCGCGCGCAGCGTACCCAGATCGAGATCTAAGGGATGTACATCGATGGAAAATGCATTGAACCGGAAAATCAATTTGCCCCCTGCATCGGTGATTTCGAGGTAGTGAAGGGGCCGTTCAGCTGGGTAGGTGAATGCATCCCAACCTCGCGGTCCCACAATACGCACCCAGCTGCCGGTGATGTCTGCGGCGACGGCGTCTTTTTCGCCAAAGACCGCTCGACCCACCAACCCTGAAGCGGCGACAGCTACCAAGGTGTCTTGCACTCCTCGCTCGCGTCGGAAGCGATTTTCCGAACGCCGTCGTCCAGTGGGCAGCGGTCCCATGGGTCGGAGCAATCCCAGCGCTTTTCCCAGCTCTGGAGCTACGGCGGAAGCAGCGGTTCGATTTGAGTTCAACGAATATGCGGCACTCCCGTCACGTCGAAGCAGGAAATGAGGAGCACTTGTCGCGGTGTCTCCAGACCAAACCACCCAATCGGTTTCGGGCGTGCACCACAATCGCTGGATTCGGGTACTTCCTCCTGAGGTAACGATGGCCGTCGCGGCGGTGGGCCAGTGCACCGTTCCCGTATCGATGGGAGCGGAGAGCAACAGCTCGACCTCCCGGGTGGCGGTCCGTGCCCGTTCGAGGTTCAGGCTGTCTTGCCGAGTTTGGGCAGCGGCCGGGAGGCACGCTGCTGCAAGTGCGCAAAGGACCCCGAGGCAAAAAATGCGATCCGACATGCGCACAAGATACGGCCGGTTTTCCGGCTCACAGGCGCCTTGACCTCCGCGGTTTGGGGTCGTACCACGGGCCGTTGAGTGCCGGATCTGCCGCATCGATGTTTTCCGTCAACGTCCAGCGGCCCTTGTTCCACTCGAGGGCGTCGTAGGTCATGTCCGGTCCAGCGAGCAGGGGACTGTTTGTGCCGGGTGGCGTGGAAAGGTGGTCCATGACCACACGCTCCGTCGCAGCTTCCCAACGGAGCATCGCGCTGACGTCTTCGCGGTAACTCAGCACGAGCCGTCGGTTCCGCAGGCCTTGCACGTCGAGGCGGGAGGTGCCGTAGCGCATGCCGTTCCGGTCAGGTTCCCAGGTCTCTGCCACTTTGCGGTTCAGGGTGCCGTCGGCGCCGTCCCATCCCAGCAGGAGGTACACCGGTTTGCGCCCATCGTGGGTGAGGATTGCGGCGTAGTAGAGCGCGCCGGGCCAGTCGCCTTCGCGGTAGGAGGTGTTTGCATCCCAAACCAACGCACGCCTGCCCACCGACCGCGCTTCCCACCGGTAGCCCGCCGGCGCAGCGTCCGAAGCGGTGAGCACAAAACATCCGTACAGGTGCGTCCGATCGTCGCGTTCGACGTTCCAGCCGATGACGCGCAAGCGCTCGCGGCCTTCGCCTGCATCCACTACGCCGATGCCTTGGATTGCTCCCAATTCGTCGGAGAATCCGATGCCACCGTCCAACGCTTCTGCCCACCGCGCAAGCAGCGTGTCGTGCAGCGCAAGCCGCGACGGCTCATCCGGCGCCGCTCGCAAGCGTTTGTGCAGCGCTGCGAGGTCAGCGGGTTCCGTTTGGCCTACCCCATCGGCTGCTAACCCGATGAGAACCAGCACAACGGCCCACATTCTGACCACGGGGGCGATTTGTCCCATGATTGCGCAACGCACCCGGCGGCGGCTTTCGCGCGTTACAGGTGCATGAAATGCTTCTTCGCAAGAAGCAGCTCCTCCGTTTCCCGGTGTTCCGGGTCGTCCACACAACAATCCACCGGGCACACGGCCGCACATTGCGGCTCGTCGTGGAACCCTACACACTCGGTGCATTTCTCGTGTGCGATGTAGTACACATCCATGCTCACAGGCGCGTGCACGGAATCCGCCTCGACCGCCCCGGCGGTGGGATGGTCGCCGGTTCCCCGAAATCCCGTTCCATCGGCGAATTTCCAAGTCGCCCCGCCTTCGTAGATGGCGTGGTTCGGGCATTCGGGCTCGCAGGCTCCACAATTGATGCAGGCGTCCGTGATGACGATGGCCATGGCAGTAGTTTTGCGCGCAAAGATAGCGGTGGATATGGATGACAATCGGACGGCCTCTTGGGTTCACCTTGGAAATTGGTTCAGGGGAGAGCTCGCAGGACAAGGACCGCACGACGAGGCGCTCCTCGCCGCTGCGCGCGGGGCAAACGGGTGGTTCACGGCCGAGGAAGTCCGGCATGCGTTCGCGGCACTTGGCACCTGGTGCACTGCCGAGGTCTTGCAGGCTTGGCTCGAGCGCACGCCTGGGTTGCCGGTGGCTCCGGAAGGTGCCCGCAGGGTCGGGCTGGTTTTAGCGGGGAATTTGCCCCTCGTGGGCTTTGCCGATGTGGCCGCGGTGGTGTGTGCGGGACATCGGGCACAGGTGAAGTGTTCCACAGGCGATTCGGTGCTGATGCGTGCGGCAATCGCGGCCTGGAAGGCCGGTGGTCTCGCGGACGATGCAGTCGAATTTGTGGATGGAATTGTGTCGAATTGGGATGCGGTAATCGCCACTGGTTCAACGAATACAAACCGTTATTTCACGCATTACTTCGGTCACATCCCGCACCTGCTTCGTGGCACGCGCACGGCGGTGGCCATCCTCGATGGGGCGGAGTCCGAGGACGATCTTGCAGGGCTGGCAGCGGATGTCTTCCGGTACTTCGGGATGGGATGCAGAAGCGTGTCGAAGGTGTTTGTTCCGCAGGGCTACGACCTCGACCGGCTGTTTCGTGCCTTTCTGCCTTGGTCCCACCTGGGGGACCACAACAAGTATGCGAACAACTACACCTACCACAAGGCAGTTTGGCTGTTGAACGGGGAACAGCTGCTCGAAAATGGCTTCGTGTTGCTGCGCGAAGGCAACGGCTGGGGCAGTCCGGTAGGGGCGCTGACCTACGCGTACCATGCGGGTGTCGACGATGCATGGCAACAGTGCAGTGCCCATCAGGAACACATTCAATGCGTTGTGACCCGCAGTGGTGAAGCGGTAGGTGGACTGCCGACCGTGCGGATGGGAACGGCCCAAACTCCCCTTCCGTGGGACTATGCGGACGGGGTCGATACACTGCAGTTCCTCGCGGGCCTCGCCGTACCTTCGGACCATGCATAACGCGATGCGGTGGAGTGTCTGGGTCGCTTTGCTTGCCGGAGTGGCGGCGGGCTGTTCGACAGACGTCGAGTTGAATGCGCCGTACATGCGCACTCCGGTGGTGTTCGGGCTGCTGGATGCAGCGCAGGACACGCAGTGGGTGCGGATCAACCGCACGTGGCTCGGCCCGGGAAATCAGTTCGATGCGGCGGCCATCGCGGACAGTTCGGAATATGCCCCCGAGGAATTGCAGGTGCGCGTCATCGAACGCGTCGGCGGGTCAGTCACCCAAACGTTCTACCTGACGGACACGACACGCTCAGACAAGCAAGACGACGGGGTGTTTTTCTCACCGGAACACCAGGCGTGGTATTTCGTGCCCCAGCAAGGTTTGAATGCCGCTGCGGAGTACGACCTCGAAGTGGATGTAGCAGACGGCACACAGGTGCGCGCCACCACCGACATGATTGCGAGTGTAGCGGGCAACATCACCCAGCCGCCGCCGGGTGTGATCGGCTACAAGATGGGATTTGCGAACATCGGACCTGCGTCGGTGACGTATCCTGACCAAACCTTCAAGTGGTCCACCACTGCAGGTGCCAGCCGGTACGAGGTGACCCTGATCCTCCATGTCATCGAACGGGAATGGGCAGATGCGGCGCACACGGTGCTCGTCGAAGAGCGGACACGCGACATCGCATGGTACATCGGAGCCGTGGACGCGGCCTCCACTTCGGGTGGACAGGTACTCATCAAAGAAGTCAATGGCGAGCGATTCTTCTCGACACTTGCCAGCCGGCTGGAGGCGAATCCCCTCATCACTCGCCAGCTGGGTGTTTGGAATGCCACAACGGGAAATGTCGAAGCGATCGACTTCGTCCTGACCATCGCGAACGAACCGCTGGCCACCTACCTGGACGTGAACGCACCCGTCACCGGGGTCATTCAAGAACGTCCATCGTACACGAACGTGTCCGGTGGGTTAGGTCTTTGGGCTTCGCGTGCCCGGCAAGGGGTGTATGGCATCGGGTACACGACGGACACCCTTGAACACTTGGTAGAGGGTGATTTGACCGCAGCGCTCAATTTTTGCAGCCCGAATCCGACCAGTCCCTATCCTTGCCCATGATGCAGCCTACCCTCGTAACCGAAGTGCCCGGTGCCACCATCGAGCTGTCGATGGGCCTGTACACCGTGCGGTTTCACCCCGACACCGTGCTGGACCTCGATGCGGTGCAGCGGATCGAGCGGGCGCGCAGGGGTGTTTTGCCCGGCGTAGAAGGACCCGTGCTGATGGTCGTTGCGGCCACCGCGGTGTGGGTTGACCAGCCTGCGCTGGAATGGCTCAGCAGCGAAGAAGCGATGGAAGGGGTTCCTGCGCGGGCCATCGTGGTCCCGTCCACGATTCAGGTCTTCCGCGACCGCATTCGCTGGGCATTGTTCCGACCAGCGGTGGCGTTCAGGGTGTTCCGCAACGCCCAGGTGGCGAAAGGTTGGGTTTTGGATGCGTGGTACGAACGCAGCGTCGGGAAAGAAATCGACGCGTTGGATTCGGACGCGCTCTGAAGATCAGCGCACCACGAAACGCACGGTCGAAGCCCCACGCCGCAGGAAGTACATTCCGCTCGGGAGTCCTGCCGTGGGCAACATCTCGCCGGTTCCTTGGGCCACACGGCGGCCTGTGCCGTCCTGCAAGGTCCATGGGCCCAAGCCACCGGCAATGTGGCAGTCGCTTCCAGCCGCTACGGGATTCGGCACAACCCGCACTTCAGCCGCGGGAGAGGCTTCTGCAACCCCCGTTTGGGGAGGCAGCGCCTGGTACCGCGAAGTGACCGGGAATCCGAAAAGTGTCGTGATTTCGAGCAGGGGAAAGCCGTGGTTGTCACCCCACCACTGGTAAATGATGTCTGTACGCGGAATTTCGAGGGGGAAGCCGAGTTGTGGAATCGTGATTACATCTGTGCCGGAGAGTTCCGTGCGCACACGCACCACCTCGTGTGGGCCATCCGGCAGGAGCAAGGTGCCCCACGCGTCGGCTTCGATGCTGCGGGATAGGGTGCTGCTGTAGCCGAAGACGCCTTCAATTTGGAGGTCGAAGGCGCCCGTGGAATTCAGGGTGGAGCCGAAGGTGCAGGGGAGGGGGAGCAGTTCGTCGACGTCCGCGTACTCGACGGGGAGGTCGAAGCCGCTCGAGCTCAAACCGATGCCGCAAATGGCATAGGCAGATCCGGACGTTTTGTAAAAGCTATTGAACCCGTCGAGCGGGATGGGAAGTTGTACCAAATCGCTGAGATCTGGCAATTCCGTGGGCAGGAAAAAGCTGCTTTGGTAGGCGCTGTTGAACGGGCTGTTGAAGACCAATTGGGCCGTGAACGAAGCGGCCGAGATGGGGGACGGCGTGACCGGGGCCTCTCCGTTCGGCGCCAAGTCGGAGAAATCCCAAACGACATCCGCACCGGCGGCCTCGAGCGCAGCCACGTCCACCACCGTGGTGTTGACGAACGGATAGGTTGTGCCCCCGACCGCGAGATCTGCAGACGTGATTACCGGCTGGGCGAGTGCCCCGGCGGGCAAGGCAACGGCGAGAAAGGATGCTGCTCTCATGGCCCGAAGATAGCACTTCAGGGCAGCTGCTGGCCGCTTCGTGCCGCGCCTTCCGCAGACCGCTTCCGACTCCGCGGTTCCCACAACTCTCCAAGGTGGTGAAAATCCCGCCGCATCCGGATGCCGACGCCCTGCGAAATGCGACCGTCCTGTCCGGGGATGGTGGGGGTGGTTTGGGTGTAGCCGGTGACCTGCAAGCGCCCCGATTCGCCGAGGTCATAACTGACGCGGATGTCTTGGATTTGAAGGTCCTGTGTGGGGGTGTTTGCCAATCGGTTCGTGCCGAAGGCCCCTTCAAGTTGGAGCCTGTCGTCCAGCAGCCGGGTGCTCAACGCCACCGCCAGCGCCTGTTGCCCGCTCAGCGGATCTGCACCGTAGTCCAGGCCGACGTCCACCCCGCCCGTGAGGGATGAAATCCACGTGCTCAGCTGGGAGGCGAGCAATCCGGTGCCGCTGTTTTGCAAGCTTGCAGGTCCTACAGCACCCGCCGCAGGATCCGGATTGAAGAACTGCCCCAGCACCAGCAGGCTCACAGCTTGGCGGTTGAGCTCGTCGTCGTTCGCCAACGCGGACTCGACGAGTGCCTGGATGCGGGGTTCTGCATCGGGCACATCCACCGAGAAGTGGATGCCCGGTGCCAGCAAATTCCCTTTGAGTCCGAGCCGCAGGTCCACAGGTGTCCGCCCGGGGAGATTCGGCTCGCTGGGCAGCAGTTCATTCAGCCGGGTGCGGACACGGTAGCTGGCCACCAGGTCGATGTCGGCGGCATACGGGTCTCCAAACCAACGCAGCCGACCTCCCGGCACCACGGTGAACCGCTTGCTGATGACATTTTCCAGGGTGAAGAGGTAGGATCCTTCTACAACTTCGAGGTCGCCATTCATTGTAAAGCGCTCGAAATCATCGATGTCCAGTTTGAGGTTGCCCTTCGTTTTACCGACAATCTCGTCGCCGACCGCTTCGTCGAATATGATTCGGGCGCGTGCAGCTTCGGTCACTTCGATTCCCAAGTTGAGCTTGATCTTGATGAAGTCCCGCGCCCGCGGCGCAGCCGGAGCACCCGGGGACCGGAAGGAGAGGAAGCCGCCGCCGTAGGTCACATCGCTCGCGGCATCCAACGGCAGGGCAAATGTTGTTCCGTCTTCCGTCTTCAGCCGGGCTTCGATGGCGATGGCATCGCTGTTGCCACTGACGTTTACATCCCCGGTGGCAAAGGCGGAACCGTAAAAGAGGTCGTTGTCCGCTCGGGTGAGTTCCATCAAGTGGAACGGCTGGGGTGCAGTGAGGTTCGCGTCGAAGTTCCAGTTGCCGAAGTCCGTATGGAGGACCGTAGCGGTGAGCCGCCCTTCGCGCCCGCGGTCGTCTCGGACGCGCCAGTTGTCGAGGGCAAACATGCCCGGTTCGATGTCCACTTGCCCGTTGAGCACGTAGTTCGTTCCGAGCGAAGGGATGTAGACGTTCACGGCGGAGCCTTCGAGACTCCCGGCCAGTTGCAGGCGATTCCAGGTGCCTGCGAGCTGGGTTTGGCCGGAGACGTCACCCGACAAGGTGACGGCTTCGGCAGGCAAGAAAACGGACGTCCAGTCCAGCGGGATGCGATCCATCAACACGTTGAAATCCAACTCCTCATTCAGGTCAAATGGCACTTTTCCGCTTGCTCCTAACCGCCCACCTCCCGTTCGGAATGCTTCTGTCCAAACGTAGCCGGACCGCAGGCCACCCGTTGCAGCCGCCACGAGGGAATCGAGCTTGAACTCGCGGAATGCAAGGTCGTGGGCCCGGACTTGGGCGGTCCACTCGAACGCATCGCCGAAGCCGCACGCTTCCCATCGGACGTTTGCTCCCGCCAGCGTACCGGCTGGAACGCCCCACGCTTCTAAATCCGGCCAACGGCTGACATCGAGTTCGCCTACAAGCGCGTCCGAAGGGTCCGAACCGACCGTCCCCTCCAAATTGAGTGCGAATCCCGGTCCGACCATGCGCCAACCCGAAAAGCTGTAGGCACCGTCTGCAAGGGTCACGGAAGCGCCTGCGCCTTCGAGGGCTATGTCCATCCCGAACACGGGGACGGCGGCTTCGGGCACACGCAAGACCCGATTCCCTGCGGGGTCCGTTGCGAACTCCACCGCAACTTGACCGGAATCGCCGTTCGGGTCACGGGCGCCGGCGCGCATCCGCCACGTGCTGTCTGCCTCGACCGCAAGGGCGATTTGGCTCGCCCAAACGGATCCTGCCTCGCTGAGGGCTGCCACCTCGGCTGTGCCAGCGAGCGCCCGCGCATCTCCCGCGATGTGCAAATCGATGCCGGTGGCCTCAAATCCCTCCCAAGCGATGCGGTTGGATGTCAGCGCGAGTTCAATGCCGCCGGCATGTACCCGTGCACGCCCCACGGTTCCCGGAGCAACTTTCAGAGGCACATCGAGTAGCAGCGCAAGGGGCGCCACATCGGTCACCGTGAACCGCGTGCCCAATTCGGGGCTTGGAACCGGCAACGGGGCGCGGTTGCTGAAGGCTTCCCACCACCGCTGCCAGGCGGGGAGGTCTGCCGTAGCCCGGGCATTGCCAGAGGTCAAATCGGACATCCATTCGACTTCCACTGCGTTCGGCGACAGCTTTCCGTGTACATCGAACCGTTCAAACCGCAGGGGCGCCCCCCGTTCGATCAAGGTGATGGTTCGCAAGGCGAGTCCGCCCGCGTATGCCCCTTCGCCTTCGTGCGCAGCGTGCGCTTCAAACGTTCCGAAAGCCCTCCAATCCCGGTGCGGCACTTGCAATCCGTCGATGGCACCTGCGACGGCTGCGGTCCACGTGCCGTCCTCCTGCAGTGTGGCATCCCATGCTGCAGAGCCGGCGGCGCGGGCATCGGCGGAAGTCATCGTTCCACTGGCACGAATGCCGCTGCTGATGTCGAGGACATAGGATGTGGCAAACGGGCCGAGGGCCTGCCCCCCAGACCAAACGCCCGTTACGGTTACGTCTCCTCGCACAGAATCGGATTGCAGGAGGGTGATGGGGTCTACGGCGAGGGTGCCGGAAGCAGTGAGTACAGCGACCGGAGCTTCCGGCAGTGCATCCTGAACGGGCAGGTTTTCGCACCGCCAGGAGCATGCGGCTCCGTTCCAAGCGACGCTTGCCCGTGGGGCGGGACCGCCCTTCCACTCCTCGGGCCCGAGGGTGACTTCGTACGCCGCAGAATTCCATGTACCTGAAAGTGACCAAACGGAACTGTGCCGTGCAGCCGAGCGCATCCAAGGTGCGGCGTTGTCAGGCAGCGGACTGCCGTTTGCCGCGAGCCAGTTCGACAGGGTGTAAGGAGCAGCGCGAAGCGTGCCCTTTGTGGCTGCAACCTCCGCGGCATTTCCGCGCACCTCTGCGTTTGCAAGGGAAAGGAGCCCGTCCCCGAGGTCGAACGCGATGTCCTGTACCTCCCACCGTTCGTCGGCAAAAAGGGCAGAGGCCTGCAACGCGAATGGCTCGTCAAGCGCTGCCCCTGCGAGTGCATGTGGAAGCCACGGGCGTACCCACCGCGCAAGTCCTCCTGAGGACCTGCATGCAACGGTGCAAGAGGTGCCTGTGCTGCGGGCTTGCACATCGGCCGCACATGCCATCCGATCGATGGTGAGCGTGTCGAGGACAACGTGGGCAGATTCCTTTCCCAACTGGAAGGTTCCCTTGAGGTTCCATGGGCCTGCCGCCGGCAGATGGGTCCGCGCAAACCTCACCGGTGCCAGGCTGCCCGATGCAGCGGTGACCGTGGCGTAGAGGGAGTCCCCGGTGCCGCCGAGGTCCGCAATTTGGACCGCATGCAGCAGGGTCGCCGCTTCAAGGGTGTCGGTTTCCCAAACCACCCTCACCTGCTGCAGGTCGAGGTGATCGATGTGCCAAACCGTCGAGCCCCCGCCTGCCGGCAGTCCTTCGCTCCATGCCGCCCAAGCGGCTGCATTCACTTCACCGTGTGCGATGTGGATGCGGCTGAAGTACATGCGGTTTCCGAATTGCCACCCCCGCAACGACGCGTGTTTTAGGTCCAGCAATTGCGCACCTTGCGCCGACTTCACGTGGACCTCTTCCACGTCCAACTCCGCACGCCACCAGGCCAGCCGGGTCGCGCCGATTTGGACGTCCAAGCCCCAAGCTGCCCCCGCAGAATCGGCGAGGTATGCGGAGACGCGCGACTGGACAACAGGAATGTGCAGCAGCGCCCCTGCTGTGGCGAGCAGCAGGACCACGCCCAGCACACTTCCGATTGCCCACCGCACGGGCCGTTGCCACTTCACTCCGTGAAAATACGGCATGCTGCGGGGTAGATTTGTCCCATGAACGGACGTCCGGTTCGGATTTTGGCTGTGGAAAGCTCCTGCGACGACACCGGTGTGGCGGTGCTGGAGGATTTTGCCGTCCGAGCGAACGTCATCGCATCCCAAGAAATCCACGCGCGGTACGGGGGGGTCGTGCCGGAGTTGGCCAGCAGGGCCCACGTGATGCACCTGGTCCCTACTTGGAACGCAGCGCTTGACGCCGCAGGTCTCGCATCTTCGGACATCGATGCAGTGGCCTGTACCCGGGGGCCGGGTTTGCAGGGTTCATTGACGGTAGGGTTTGCGTTTGCGAAGGCGTGGGCCTGGAGCCGTTCGTTGCCTTTCGTGCCGGTGAACCACCTCCATGCCCACATTTGGTCCCATTTCCTCGAGCCCGGTCCACCTCCGGCCTTCCCATTTCTTTGCCTCCTGGTTTCTGGCGGGCACACCCAGCTGGTGCACGTCGCAGGGCCCGGTCACTTGAAGACGGTTGCCTCCACCCTCGATGACGCTGCCGGCGAAGCATTCGACAAGGTTGCCAAATTGCTCGGTCTGCCCTACCCAGGCGGACCGGAGGTCGAACGGGTGGCCCGGGAAGGTGATCCGGCCTTCCTCACCCTCACCCGCACCCGACTTGCAGACGGGAACTTTTCGTTCAGCGGATTGAAGACCCAAGTCCTGCACGCCGCACAACGCGGCATGGCTGCGGATGATCATTTCATCGAACTGCACCGGGCGGATCTGTGCGCATCGGTGCAAGCCGCCATCGTGGATGTCCTCGCGGATCGCCTGTTCCGGGAAGTCGATGCCACAGGAATCCGTTCCGTGGCCTTGGCGGGAGGGGTTTCTGCAAATGCTGCGTTGCGCGATCGCGTGGTGCAGCTCGGGGCAGTGCGAGGTGTGCAGGTACACATTCCGCCGCTGGGCTACTGCACCGACAATGCGGCAATGGTGGGTGCAGCTGCGCGCATGCACTATCCGCCGTCCGACCCGTCTCCCTGGGGTGTGGGGCCGGATCCGCGGTTGCCTTTCTGAACCGCGGGAAGCGCGCGCCAACCGGGCAGGCGCACAACGGCCGAAGTGCCGGTGGGATACGGGCTGTCTGCCGTCGGCGGCCCGAGGGTCAAGCTGGCAGCAGATTCAAGCAGGGCTAACCGTTCGCGCAGCATGGACGTACCCCGCGACTTGCCTCGGGTGGAGGCTTGGAGTCCCTTGCCGTTGTCGTGTACTTGCAACAGCAGGTCGTCTCCAAGCCAGCGAATGGAAATGGCCACATCTCCGCGGCGATCGGTCAACCCGCTGATTCCGTGCCACAATGCATTTTCAACAAGGGGCTGGAGCACGAACAGGGGGCAAGAGGTTGCGGCTGCATCGATGTCAGGTCCCAACGTGACCGACCACGCAAACGGACGGTGCAGCCGCAGTTCTTCGAGTTCGAGGTAGGCCCGTACGTGTTCGATTTCTTCTTCAAGTGTCCCGGACATCCGCTCGTGTTCGCGCAGGCCATGTACGAGGTGTTCACGGAATTTTCGAAACACCGTGCCGGCCTGTTCCACACGGTTTTCCATGAGAAGGTGCTGGATTCCGGTCAAGACGTTGAACAGGAAATGCGGATTCATCTGCGCGCGCAGGTTCCGGATCCGCAATTCACGTTGCCGTTCGAACAAGTCCTCGTTCCTGTGCAGCTGGGCAAGGCTGCGCTCGAGAAGTTGCTCCTCAGCAAAGTCCCGCGCCTCTGACCGCAACGGCTTTGCACGGTACCTCCGGATGCCCGTGTGCCACCCCCAACCCGCCGCAAGGGCCCATGGCATGGTTGCACACAACCATAGCCAACCTGCGGAACCGGATGCCCAAGCAAACCACCACACCGCCGGTACGGCCACGGCTCCCGCACGCGCTGCGAAAACACTCCAACGGGAAAAAGGCGATTTCGTACGCTTGCCGATCATCCACATCCCCCAAGTTGCTCCCACACACACAGCCCATGGCAGGGCAAAAGCGAGGTGTGGGGTGAACATGGCGGCAAACCTACCGGCCGCGTGCCGGCTTTCCAGTGTGTTTTTTGTAGACGTCGACTTCGGCTTTGTAATCGTTACTCATCCGCTGCATAGAGGCGGCGAAGTTCCCCCTCGAGCAACCGTGTGTACTCCTCCTGAAGCCAGTTCTTGTAGTTGTCCGTGGTCTTCGCGATGCACTTCGCATACTGCCGGATGCGGTAATGGATGTCTCCTTCGATCTCGCGCACGAGCTCTTGCGCTTGCGTAAAATCGGAGGCGAGGTAACGGATCACCTGGACGTGGTGCGCCATGCTCTGTGCAATGGCCTCACGGGGCCGCCCCCCGGCACGAGTGACTTGCAGGTAGGCCGCGGCGATATCGAATTCCGGATCGGGACCGCCTTGCATGAGCCGGTTCCAGAGTTCTTCCGGGTACTCGTACACGAACTCGTCCTCGATTTCTTCGTCGGTGTAAAGTCCATCGATGTAGGAATTCGGGGACCGAAAGATGTCATTCCAGTCGATGTGGGTGTCCCACAGCCCGAATCTGCGGGCATTGTTGCCCAAATCGATGACGTTGAACGTCTTCTTTGCCGGCAACACCCGCGATCCCCGGCCGATCATCTGGTGGTAGAGGGTCAAGGACTTGGTGGCCCGATTCAAGATGATGGTCTCGACGGAAGGTGAGTCAAATCCGGTGGTGAGGATGCTGACCGAGGTAAGGATGGCGTCCGGCTTGTGCTCGAACCAATGGAGGATGTCTTCCCGTTCTTTTTCGCTGTGGGTGTTGTCCAGGTGCAAGCACTCGTAGCCCTCCTCGAGGAACATGGCCTGCACCTGCTTCGACGTGTTGATGCCGTTGTTGAAAATCAGGGTCTTCGTCCCCTTTGCTTTCTCCTCGTAGGCATAGAGCAACTTCTCTTGCATCAGGTAGTTACCGTACAAGCGCTCGCTTGAGCTGACAGTGTAATCGCCGTTGATGCCCACCTTCAAGGAGCGCAAATTGACGTCGTAACTGTAGGTAATCGCTTCTGCCAAATACCCCTGTTGAACGAGCGCTGCAATGGACTCCCCGACCAGGAGCTCTGAATAGTTGTCCTTCAGCGGGAGCTTGATGTTGGAGCTCAAAGGCGTAGCCGTTACCCCGAGGATCACCTGCGATTCGAAGAAACCGAACAGCTTGCGAAAGCTGTTGTAGTGCGCCTCGTCGATGATCACCAGCCCGAGGTTCGCGAACTCCACGCGTTCGTCCACCAGCCGGTTGTTGAGCGTTTCGACCATGGCAACATAGCACCAGTGGCTTTCGTCCCGTTCGAGTCCCCGGACCTTGCTGTTGATGATCTTGTTCGGGACGCCGGTCTCTGTGAGCATCCGGCTGGTTTGGCCGCAGAGCTCGATCCGGTGCGTCAGGATGAGGACTTTCTTGCCGGTCATAAGGATGTACCTCTTCGCCAGCTCGCTGAAAATGACGGTCTTGCCTCCTCCAGTGGGCAATTGAAACAAAACGTTGTACCGCTCGGGGAACAACGCGATGCGCTGCATCAGGCGCTCAATCGCAGCTTCCTGATAACCATACAGTTGTTTGCCTTCGATGGTCTCAAGCCGCAGGCGAAGGTCACTGTTCATAGGTACGCAGGGTGTGAAAACGCAAAAATAGGGTACGATTCGGCCGGATTCATGCGATTTTTCGAACGTGCAAAACCGCATGCTGCTGCCGCCCTTTCCTCGGGATTGGGAAACCTTCATAACGCCATATTGCACGGATTCTGTGCAAGTTGTCCTTCGGCAATGCGCGCAACGGCTGGGTTCCGGCCCGTGGTTTCCGTGTCCGGAAGACGTGTTCCGGGCCTTCGTGCTGACTCCTCCTGCCCGCGTTCGCGTCGTGCTCGTCGGCCAAGATCCGTACCACGGCGCAGGGCAGGCCCACGGGCTGGCCTTCTCGGTCCCACGCGGCTGTCCACATCCTCCTTCCCTCCGGAACATACTCAAGGAAGCTGCTTCAGATCTCGGATGTGCCCTGGAGGAACTGAGCGGGGCGGCAGGCGATCTGACCGCCTGGGCTGAGCAGGGCGTGTTGTTGCTCAATGACGTGCTGACAGTGCCCCCGGGGGTCCCGGGAGCGCATGCCGGATTCGGTTGGGAACAGTTGACGGGTGCAGTCTTGCGTGCATTGGCAGCGGAACCAAGTGCGCGGGTGTTCGTGTTTTGGGGCCGCCAGGCCGCGGCAAAAGCCGGATACGTCTACCGGCCAGAACACACCGTACTCACGGCGCCGCACCCGAGTCCGCTTTCTGCATACCGCGGTTTTTTTGGAAGCAGGCCCTTCAGTGCCGCGAACGCCTGGTTAGAGGGCAGGGGAGTGCAGCCCGTGCGCTGGTGATGTTGCTTCAGGCCAGGGCAGCAAGCGCGCTATGCGGTCGTCGCCACCGCACAAGACCCCTTCTGGCCCGGCTGCGAGCGCATTGACGGATCGTACCGGGCCGCCGTGCGCAGGTGCAGTTCGGCCGAGCGGCGCAAGGGTGTGCGCATCCCACGCCTTCACAGTGTGGTCCCTGCCTGCTGATACGAGGATGTTTCCGCGCAGCACGAGCCGGTAAATGGTTCCTGCATGCGCGGGAAAGGCGAAGATTTCAAGGCCCTCGAGGTCGGTCACACGCAGGTAGCCGTCTTTGCCGCCGGTAATCCAGACCTGTTTTGTGGGGAGCCAAACGGCAGCGTGGCTGCCCCCGCCATGCACTGTCAGTTGCCTCGGGTGCTGGAGTTCCGGTGCCGCTGCGGTCCACGGGAACTCCCACACAGCGCCTCCACTCGTCGTCGCGAGCAGGGCACCGGGCCGTTGGGCCAGGGTACGCACTTTCACGGCCCCGGGCAAAGCCGCTTCGCCTGCAGGGGACCAGGTCCCAGCAGGATCAACAGCCCATTGCCGCACAGCGCCATCGCCGCCGCCGGTGATGAGGAAGGCACCTGCCGGGACTGCTGCGAATACTCCGCCACGATGGGCCGCAACTCTTTTTGCTGCCCCACTCTGCAAATCCGTGCGGTGAAACAGTTCTCCGTCTTCTGTGCCTGCAATCGCACCGTTGCCCCACGCGGCCACACAAAAAAAAGCGCGGCGGTGGTGCAGGACCGCCGTGCCGTCGGACGTTTCGCGGGGCCAAACAGCCACGGTCCCGTCGCCCGCGGCGGTGAGAAACACCTCGGCAGTAGGGTGCCAAACCGCATCGTAGACCGCTCCGGCGTGTCCTTCGAAGCGGCGGATCGGAATCCACGGGTGTTCCATGTCCCGAAGGTAGCGGCGCGGTACCTTTGGGACCATGACGAAACCCGGCATTCCGAAAGGCACCCGTGATTTTGGGCCGCGCGAGATGGCGCGCAGAAATTGGATGTTTGCCCACCTGCGCGCGGCCTTCGAACGGCGCGGCTTCCTGCCCATCGAAACCCCGGCCATGGAGCAGCTGTCAACCCTGACGGGCAAGTACGGCGAGGAAGGAGATCAGCTGATTTTCAAAATCTTGAACAACGGCGATTTCCTTGAAAAGGCGGACGAAGGCGCGCTGCAAGCCCGGGACAGCAAGTCCCTGGTGCCGTCCATCGCGAAGAAGGCACTGCGGTATGACTTGACGGTGCCGTTTGCGCGTTTCGTGACCATGTCACGCAACTCGTTGACGTTCCCCTTCCGCCGCTACCAAATGCAGCAAGTCTGGCGCGGAGACCGCCCGGGTCGGGGCCGATACCAGGAATTCACCCAGTGCGATGCCGACATCATCGGCAGCACTTCGGTGCTTTGCGAATGGGAAGTCCTCGACCTGTTTGACGAGGTGCTGACAGCCCTCCGGGTGCCGGGCTTTCGGATTGTGGTGAACGACCGCAGGGTGTTGAATGCCTGTGCCGAGCAATTCGGGGTAGCCGACCGCTTGACGGACTTCACGGTGGCCTTGGACAAATGGGACAAGGTCGGTACCGACGGGGTGATGGCTGAATTGGAGTCGCGTGGACTGCCTGCTTCGGCAGCGGTAGGAGCGCAGGCGCTGCTGTCCCTTGCGGAAGTCCCTGGTGCCGCAGCACGCATTGCGGCGTTGCGCGACCTGCTGGGTGGGGGCGAAGCACTCGGAGCTGCCCTCGACGAGTTGGCCTTTTTAAGCCGTGAAGTGCAGCACGTGGACGTGGAGCCATGGCTTGCTCGTGGCTTGAACTACTACACGGGGATGATTGCAGAGGTGCGGGTTCCCGATGCCCCCGTGGGCAGCATCTGCGGAGGCGGGAGATATGCGGATTTGACCGGGGTCTTCGGATGGCCGGGGATGAGTGGGGTGGGGGTGAGTTTCGGTGCAGACCGGATTTACGATGTGCTCGAGCACTTCGATGCCTTCCCGAAGGATTTGGGCCTCATGACCCACCTGCTGGTGGTCCGCATGGACGAGGAAGACCTCGCGGGCGCCCTTGCGCTCGTCCGCGCAGCCCGCGCTGCAGGCCTCTCTGCGGAAGTGTATCCAGACGTGACAAAGCTGGGCAAACAACTCGGCTACGCTGCTGATTTGGGCATTCCCTTCGTGGCCCTTGCCGGGTCGAACGAACGTGCCCAAGGCGTGTGGACGGTGCGGGACATGTCCACAGGCACCCAGGTTCAGGCGACCGCAGCAGACGTGGTTCGCTCGGTGTGCGCTGCACGGGGCTTGCCTGCAGAGTAAACGGCTTGCGTCCACCGCTCTGCGGTACGGCCTTCCCCGAGGAGCCGCACGTCAAGCGGTCGCACGGGCTCTGCTCCGGTGCCAGTGCATGAACACTGCAATGTGCGTCCGACAAGCCGCACGGTCAGCCGGGCCGGTGGCTGGTATGACGTGGACTGTTCTGCCTGTTCAAACAGCGGCCAGGTCGCGGCCTCAGCCCACGGTGTGAGCTGGAGCGACTCGGTATAGCGTTCCCGGTCTTCGGGGTGGCTCAGGTGTTCTTCGATGGCAATGTGGATCCGGTGGTCGGTCAGTTCGGCCATCAGCCGCAGGTGGATACGGATGTGTTCGAGCGATGTTTTCAAGGCCAAAAAGGGAACAGATCCCTCGAAGAGCAAGTTCCGCAAATGCCTAGCAAACAGCGTGATGATGCGCTCAGCGCGTTCGGGATCCCCGAGCATCAGGTGGTGTTCGATGGCCACGAGGATGGCTTCAAACCGGTGACCGTAGCGGTCCAAGATGCCGTGCACTTCGGCCTGGCGGTGAAGCCGGGCTTCGATGTGGTCTTTGTTCTGGAGCCGATGGACCTGGCTGCGCACGTCCCACATGCGCACATGGAGACGGCCATCGTGTGCGCGGTTCGCCGCATCGCCGGTGTGCACGAGGCGCGCGGACAGCAGCGCGGTGAGGACCCCCAGCACCCCCGCTGCACCCGCTACGGCCAGCCCCGCCTGTCCCGGGATTCCCGCGGCAGCAAGTGCGGTCAGTCCGGCGCAACAGGCAAGTACTGGCACTCCCCAGAATGCGCGCACGTGCCGGATACCGAAGGTCGGAGCAGCTGCAGACGCGGCGAAGCCCCCTGCCGACGCCCCGATCAATCCGACGCAAATTCCGATGCCTGCAACCATAGAGGGAAATTACGCCCCGTGCACGTACTCCCACGCTGCAGAGTACGCGGAAATTTGTCCGCGGGCTACTTCGCTTTGTAACCGTTCAAACCGGTGGTCCCCGTCGAGCCGCGCACGCGCTTCATCAAAGGCCAAATTCCGGACGTGGTCCTCGAAGGCGTGCGCGGTTTGGGCAGCGCGTTGCTGCGAAAAAAATCCCGAGGTCTGCCATGCCGCAGCAAGCTGCACCGCGGTCTCCCGCAACGTGGCCAGCCCTGTCCCTTCGAGTCCGCTTCCGGACAACACGGGCACGGGGCTTCCGGATGGCGGCACCGGCAAGAGGTGCAGGGCGGACTCCAGCATGGAGGCGGCACGCGCGGCCGCTGCCTCCCCACCGCGGTCGCTTTTGTTCACGAAGACGATGTCGGCAAGTTCCATGATGCCGCGCTTGATGCCTTGGAGATCGTCGCCAGCACCGGCTAAGGCCAGCAACAAAAAGAGGTCTGTGAGCGACCGGACTGCAGTTTCACTTTGGCCTACCCCTACGGTTTCGACAAGAATTAGGTCAAAACCAGCGCATTCGCAGAGTAAAATGGCCTCGCGCGTCGCCCGCGCCACCCCGCCGAGGGTGTCCGCGGCTGGACTCGGGCGCACAAAAATGTCCCCCCGTTGCACGAGCCCTTCCATCCGGGTTTTGTCGCCCAGCAGGCTTCCACGGCTGCGGACACTCGACGGGTCCACGGCGAGCACCGCCACCCGATGGCCGGCTTCGGCCCAATCTGCGCCCCACCGTTCGATCAGGGTACTTTTGCCCGCCCCGGGGACGCCCGTGATGCCGATGCGGAGGCTGTTCGATCCGGCTTCGGGTGAAGCTGCGAGCACGGCCTGGAGCAGGGCGTGCGCCGCGGGGCGGTCGGTGGCAAGCCTGCTCTCCACCAAGGTGATGCCCCGCGCTAACGCGTCCCGGTCTCCGTGCACGATGGATGCGGCCCAATCGGCGGGGGATGCCCCGGACGTTCGGGCTTGTCGGATGCGGCGGAGGGCTTCCGCCCGCGCACGGTCGCGTTCGGACATGCCTGCAAGGTAGCAGGACCGCCGTACCTTCCGGGCATGCGACGTGTGCCTGCGTTGATTTCCTGCGGAATGTTGGCATGGGGTGGGTTGCCGCCTGCGGCGGCCCAAACCCCGAGGTGCCCTGATCCCTTCGTCCTCGCAGGCCAAGTCACGGACGTTGCCGGCAATCTGCTGCCCGCTGCCATGGTCGTCAACCTCGGGGCGGATGGCCTCGGAACCTTCGTCGAGCGGGACGGTTCGTTCGTGCTTCGGGTGTGCCCGGGCGACACGGTGGCCATCGGGGCATTGGGTTACCGCACGGAACGCAGGGCGGTGGTGGCTGGAGCAGCAGATTGGACGGTGGCGCTCGGCCGGCTGCAGGTGGCCCTGCCCGAGGCAGAAGTTGTGGCACCGCGGGAACTCTACGAAATCGTCGAAGAGATCCGCACGCTGGGCTACCGGGAGGAGGACTTTCGGGTGACCGGCATCGACGCGGTTCGCAGCCCCATCACCTTCCTGTACGAGCAGTACAGCCGAACAGCACGCTCCGCCCGTGAAGTGCGGTCCCTGGAGAATGCCGACCGCCGTCGTGCGTTGTTGCGCGAACTCTTCGTGAAATACGTCAGCTACGACATCATCGCGTTGGATGAGGCCCAATTCGATGCGTTCATTCGATTTTGCGATCCAGGAGATGAGCTGCTGAAGTCTTGGACCCAATACGAGTTCATCCTCTATGTGAAAGACAGCTACGCGCGGTTCAGCGCGCGAAACCGCGGCCTGCAGCCGGCGGACTACTTGTATTCGTGGTAGGAATTCACTGCATGGCATCGAGGTATGCCGCGAGCAAATGGAAGAGGAATCCACAGCAGACGAGGCCGACCAAGGCGGTTTTTACGGCGCGCAAACGGGGAGGAACGCGGTCGAAACGCACCACGAATTCCACGAACACGGCAAGGGCGGTAAAACCTTCCGCAAGCAGCCAAACGGCGGTGAACCGGTCGTACGCCTCTGCGAGGGGAGACCACGCATCGCGGACCCAGTAGCCCGTTTGGAGCAGCAAGGCAACGGGCAGCAAGCGTGAGAACGGTTGAGAATTCTGAACTGAAGGCATGTCCATGTTGCGGTGTGGAAAAGACAACAAACCAGCATGCAAGTACGTTTGCAATCGAACTACATTTGATTGTAACCTGAAGCTCCATGAAAACCTTTTTTCAACTTGCTGTTGCAGTGGCTGTTCTCTCCGTTCTCGCCACTGGATGTATGACCTCCCAGGGCTCTTGCAGCGCCTACCAAGAGACCGAGCAGCCCGCGGAGCTCGCGGACTGAACCCCGTTCTCCTTCCGGTCAGAACTGGAAGTAAATAAAGGGCTGCAGACCGTGCGCCATTGCGTTCCAAGCGAGCCCGATGGACAACAGTACCGCCACCACATGTACCGGCCACGGCGCACGGGCAAAGTGGTGGCGGTACGTTGTTTTCCAGGTTTCGGGCAGGAAGTGAACTGCAAATCCCACCGCTAAGACCAGCAAGACGTCGCGGTAACCGTGCAATAGCTCGGCATACGGCGCAGGATCTGCAACTGCTCCGAGTCGCTCGAGGACCGTTGCTGCCGTGGACCATTCGTGGCTGAGGTCGTGGGTGGTGCCGATGGAGTCCCACGTGGTTTTGCTGCCCGATCGGAACCAAATGCGGGTGAAGGTGATGAAGTGGAAGGTGGCTGCGATGCCCGCTGCGCGCCAAATCCACGTGTGGGTGGGCAAGCGGAGCCGTTCGTACAGACCACTGAGCCCTTTCCAAACGGCCAGTCCCAATCCGTTCATTCCGCCCCACAAGACAAAGTTCCAGCTCGCGCCATGCCACAGCCCCCCTACGAGCATGGTGAGCATCATGTGTGCATTCGTCGTGGCAGCCTTGCGCACCCCCGGAACAGCCGCAACCACGAGGGCACCGGCACCCAAGGCACCGACAGCCGCCCAGCGAGCTACCCCGGCAGGCAGCATAAACACCACAAATGCAGCCGTGATGCCAGCAGCTACCCAGGTTCCGCGAGTCAACCCGCGGTTCCCCCCCATCGGAATGTAGACGTAATCACGCAGCCAAGTTGACAAGCTCATGTGCCACCGCCGCCAGAACTCAGCGGGATTTGCCGCCTTGTAGGGGCTGTTGAAGTTTTGGGGCAGGCGGAACCCGATCAGCAATGCGATCCCGATGGCCATGTCGGTGTATCCGCTGAAGTCTGCATACACCTGCAAGCTGTATGCATAGAGGGCGAAAAGGACTTCGATGCCGGTGAACGACTCGGGCGAAAGGAAGACACCGTCGACGAAGCGTGTGGCCAAGAAGTCCGCTACCCAGACCTTTTTCAGCAGGCCGTTCAGGATCCAAAAGATGCCCAGTCCGTAGCCCAGACGGGTCACTTGGGCCGGCGCAAGGACCTGTGGCATGAATTCTTTCGCGCGCACAATCGGTCCAGCGACGAGCTGGGGGAAGAAGCTGACGTAGAAGGCAAAGTCCAAGGGGTTGCGCACCGGCTCGAGCTCTTTGCGGTACACATCGATGGAGTACGAAAGCGTTTGGAACGTATAAAAACTGATTCCTACGGGAAGGGCGATGCGGTCTGCAATGGAGTCGCGGAAGGCGTGTGCTGCGGTGGAAAAGCCACCGCCGACGAGGTCAGACCATGCGCTGAAGTTGTCGGCAAAGAAGTAGGCGTACTTGAAGGTGCCCAGGATGCCGAGGTTGATGGCTAAACTCGTGGCAAGCCAGGCCTTGCGCTTGCGGCCCTCTGCTGGCGCAATTCTGCGCGCGATGGCCCAATCGGACAAGGTGGTTCCTAAAAGCAAGCCGACAAACCAGCCGCTGGTCATGTAGTAGAAGTAGAGGCTGACGGCGGCCAGGAAAGCATTGCGCGCAAGGATGCCTTTCCTGCCGTCTCCGTAGGCACGTTCTATGCCCCAAATGCACAGCAATACGGCAGCCAGAAATGCCCAAAACTGGCCCTGAAGAAAGGTCATCGCTTCGGTGCTGTCGGTGAAACAAAATCGCCCCATCCAGCCAGCAGGGCATCGAAGAGCAACCGGGCGAGGAGGCTGTATCCGGTCCGTGTGAAGTGGATGTTGTCCGATTGGGCCCAATCCGCCGCTACCCACCGCGCCATGCTGCCGCTGCCCCCCATCGCGCGGTACTGGTCGAATACCGCCACGCCGTGGCGCGTTCCTAGCGCAAACATCGCCTCGCGCACGGCTTCTGCATTCGGATTAGGTCGTCCGCGGAATGCGCTGTCCGTATTCGTTAGCAACAGGATGGCTGCTCCCGGGGCCGATGTGCGGACGCTGGCAATCAGTCGGTCGTAGCGGGCTTCGAATGCCGATCGATCGAATCCGCTCGGAGGACCGTGGGCATCGTTGATGCCGAGGCCGAAAATCACGAGCTCCGGACCGATTGCCGCGAGCGTTGCCTCGAACCCCTCGGCGCGCAAAAATCCGGCAGTGCTCGCGCCGTTCACGCCGAGCTCGTGCCAAACGACACCTTGGGACCCGGTGGATCCCAGCACCGCACCGTGGAGGTGGAACGCGCGCTTTCCCGCACTGCTGTCCGCCCAGCACACCGAATCGGGTACGAGGACAAATGCCACTTCGTCCACCGGTTCACACAGCGTGAATTCCCATCCGACTCCGGGCTTGTGTTCCGTCGCCGTGCATGCCGAGGGCGGTCCGTTCCATTGCGGGGCGAGGCCTTCCGAACTGCCCAGCAACAGGATCCGGTCGCAAACAAACGGACTGCCTTTCGGGTGCAACGCGGTCCAACTGAACGCACCTGCCGTGCGCGCCGTTCCCCGCATGCCTGTTCCGCCGAAGGGGCCTTCGTGCTGGGAAACCGCGATGCGCCCGCCTTCCCATGCAATGTCGCTGCGGAATTCTGCACCGTGGCTCCCGTGTGTCCCAGCGGCTTCCCACGGCACCACCAAGCCCCGCTCGCGAAGCACACTGGGCGCATAATCGTCGAAGTACCCGCGCATGGCTTGCCCATAGGCGCCGGCCTGCACGTGGCTTCCTCCGCAATGGACGATGTCGAGCTTGCCGGAACCTTTGCGGATGACGGCGTCGAGCGTTTCAAAAAACGCTCCAAATGTTCCGATTCCCCCCGGAAACTCGATGGGAAGACGCTGGGCACCCACGGCCCGGTACGCGCTGTCTGGACCGCCCGATGCACGAGCGGCCACCGCGGCGGCAAGGATAGCCCAGGCCAGCATGGCAAGCCGGATCATGGGGCAACAGGGGTGGGAGAGAGGCACCAGGCGTGCCACTCGGCGTCAAACGATTGCATCAGCAGCTTGCCCACTTTCCGCGCGCCAGCAGGCGTGAAGTGGATGTGGTCTGGACCAGCCAGCGGTGGCTGTGTAGTGGTCCAGCCGTGCATGGAGTTTTCGCCGCCCATGACGGCGAACAGGTCCCAAAAAAGGGCCCCACGCGCCACCGCCTCGTCGCGCATGGCATCGCGGACGGCGGGAAGGAACGGATAGGTGGCGAAGGAAGTGCCCCGCTGTTCGGACATGTCTGAAGGGCCGATGACCACCAGGGCGGCTTCGGGGAAGAGGCGTTGCAGGTGGTCGATTTGGCTGCCGAACCAGGTGCCAAACCGCCGTGCGCCGGCGGCGTCTTTGAGGTGCGGGACCGAATTGCCGCCGAATTGCAGGAGGATCAGGGCGGGGTCGTGGTGGCCTATTTGGCGCGCAAACTGCGCAGCATCAATTTGCTTGAAAAAGGTGCCGCTGCTCCCGCGCAAGGGGACATTGTGGACTTGAATGCCTCCGGCGCTTCCGAGCCCCACCGCACACACCTCTGCAGGGCCGCCATCGAGCTCGAACCGAACCGTTCCCCCGGGCGCAGGTAGCGGAAACCGGATGGCCTGTTCAAGCGAATCTCCGCGCAACACCGCAACCCCTACAAGTGTGGTATCCTGAAGACAGCGCACCGTTGTGCCTGCCGCAGCACGGCCGAAGAGCACCTCCACAACCTCCCACGAGCGCAACCGCGGTGCGACCGTACTCCGCGGCCGGAACTCGAGCACCGCGCGTCCGGTACCCGACCACGTCGCCACCGTTCCGAGTGCACCGTACCGCCGGTGGCCCAGTGATTTGGAGAGCCCTGCATAGCCGGCATGCCGCACCCAGCCCGGTCCGGGGCGGATGTCTACCGGCGCTGGGGCCAGCGGGATGGCGGGTACATACCCCGGTCCCGTCCCTCCCCAGCGCGCCTGCCACACCGAGCGAAGTGCTTCGGTGATCCGGTCGGATTCGATTTGGGAATCCCCGTAATGCCACACATGGACGGCTTCGCTGCCCGCAGCGGAGGCCCTGCTAAAAAAGCCATGCAGCCGCGCGAACGCTTCGGGGGAGCCAGACAGGCGGAGGTTGGGATGGAGCTGGTGTGGCAAAACGGCGCCCGTGCCGAGGTCTGCGCACCCTCCGGAAGTGGGGATGGCGGAGGCGTACTCCACAACGGAGCCCCACAGCAGGGAATCGGGCGGGGTTTCCGGTCCGTCGGGGATGGCTCCGGACTGTTCGTATCCCGCAAGCAAGTGGTCCACATCTTCGGCCACCATGGACGTCGAATCGACATCCCACGCATTCCGGCCGGGAAAATGCCAAACCGAAATGCCATCAACGGTCCACTCCCAACCGTCCTCGGGAGCGGTGTACATCAAGACCGCAGTTCCCGCGGCGACCGCGGCCAAGAAGGCAAGGGTGTGGCTGCGCGGATGCGGGACATTCATGGACGCGACGAATCGGGGATGCGCAGTTTTTGGCCCGGGAAAATTGTCCCGGTCAATCCGTTGAGCTTCAGCAGTGCTTCGGGCGTGACGCCGGGATATTGGCGGGCAATTCCGTACACCGTTTCCCCGGGCTTTACCGTGTGCGTGCGTCCGGTGGTACCGGAACGCGGCACTGCTGCAGATGCCGCTGCAGGAGCCGAGGCTGCTGCCTGCGGTCGCGGCGGGCCCACCTTCAGCCGGTCACCGATGGAGATGCGGTCGCTGCGCAGTCCGTTCCACCGCTTCAACTCGGCCACGCTTACACCGTATTTGCGGGCGATGGTGCCGAGCATGTCGCCGTTGCGGACCGTGTGCACGGGGACAGGCATCGAGCTAGGCACCGGTGCGGTCGGTGGTTTCCAGCCTACAAGGGTGTCCCACGACGTAGCCCAGCGGTCCGCAAACAGCGCGGGAATCCGGGTGGGGTAGGAGGTGAGGAGCTGACAATCCAGCCCTTCGCCGATCCACCAAGGGAAGAAGGTCCGCTGGTTGCGCCGGTCCATGCCCAGCAGCGCTTCGAGGGCCGGCCGCCGGATGCTTCCCGCGTCGCAGGGAATGGATTTCCAGGTGGCTTGAAACTCCATCCACGCGAACCGGACGCTCGTGTGCTCGAGGTTGTATTGCATGCGCACGGCAACGCGGAACAAGGCAATCCACGCGTCGAGGGCAGGATCCGCACCGGGCTCGCCCGTCCAGCGTTGCGCATAGGGTACGCCCTTGACGAAGGCCACGGCGACGCGGTGGTCTGCGCCGGGGAAGAGGGCGCGGAGCTGTTTGATTTGGCTTACGGCCGCGCGCGTGGCGCGGTCCGGAAGCATCCGCTCGTCCACATCGGCATCCACCCGCAACCCGGCCGCGCGGGCATCGATGTAGGACTGGGCCCACAGCCCGGCCCGGTCGCCTTCGCCCACGAAGGAGGGGTCGTACCCGGTGAGCAAGAGGGGCAGGAAGCCGAACGACTCCGGCAGGCCTTCTTTCCGCAAAACGGCACGGATGTCCGGACCGTACAGATCGTCGAGGGCCGTGATGAACTGCCACCTGCGCATGCCGTTTTCACGGTGCGCCTCCATGGCTTCTTGTTCGTAATTCCGCAGGCGTTCCCACGGAGCAAAGGACTGTTCCAGGGCATCCGGGGCGGGCACGCGCGCGGCGAACGCAGGTTCTCCGATGGGTTTCAAGAGCTCCGGATGGGCTACACGGAAGAGCCGAAAGTCGGGAAACGCGCAACGGTCGTCCACGAGGACCTTCCAAACGTGCACATTCGGCTGTGCGAAGAGGGGTCCTGCGCAGAGGAAGCTCAGGCAAATCAGGAGGAGCCGCGTCACGGGCGTGAAGGTACGCAGGCAGTTGCATCTCACATCTCGACGCGATGTGCAGGAATTCTTGGTATAAAATGTGTATAATCAAGTTAAAAGCTGTATATTTCCGTCGGGTCGTGGGTTGAATGCCCTCATGGAGGACCCAGTTGTGAATCGCAATGGGGCATCTGCAACGGCGGGTGCCCCATTCTCATGTTCCGGCCGGGCGAACATCTGGTGCAGCCGCGGGTTGTAGGGGCATGCACCGTTTGACCACGTCGATTTGGCTGCCGCTCTCGCGCGAGCAGGCCTGGGATTTCTTCAGCGTTCCGGAGAATTTGGGCCGCATTACTCCGCCTGAAATGAACTTCGTGATCCGCTCAGGCGGGGGAATGCGGACGTATGCGGGCCAAATCATCGCCTACCGCGTCTCGCCTGTAGCGGGCATCCCGACCCCGTGGGTCACCGAGATTTCCCACGTCGTCGAAGGGGAGTACTTCGTGGACGAGCAGCGCTTCGGGCCGTATGCATTTTGGCACCACCTCCACCGCTTCACCCCGGAGGACGGCGGCGTGCGCATGGACGATGTGTTGCACTACAAACTCCCGCTCGGCCCCCTCGGCGCACTTGCCGGCGCGCTGTTCGTGCATGCAAAAGTCCGTTCGATCTTCGCCTACCGGACGGAAGCTTTGCAGCGGCTCTTTCCCGGCACCCGTCCGCTCACGGATTGAGGGCGCGGTCGATTTTGTGGAGCAGGTGTTCGCGGTGCGCGCGGGTCAGCCCATCGGGCGATGCCGCTGACTTCTGCTCGCGTTCGATCCGCCGCAACGTCGCTAAAGCCACCGACCGCGCGACCGGGTCCCAGCGGCTCTCGGCGCCCAGGCCTTCGATTAGACGGTCGCAGTAAGCGAGTTGGATTTGTTGGCGTACGGTGTTCACGGAGGTCTTCAAGTCCGCTGCGAACAGGGCGGATGTGAGCTCGTCAAACACCGCATCCACGCCGTAGCTGTTGCCGTAACGGCTGGCGTCGGTGAGGCGTTGGAGCACCCGGGGATGCAGCACGTGGTCGAGGACTGCAGCTTGGGCGCCGAGGATGCGGGCGTGGATTTTCGGGTCTTCGGCTTCGCCGAAGAACCCAAACCCGCGGCGCTGGCTCTGCAAAAACGCGTACGCTGACGCCTCGGCATCGAACGCATCCGGCGCAAAGGCATACCGTGCAAGTGCCCGCATGGCGGCCTGTTGTTCCGCCTTCGGCAGCGGGGCCAGGGGCGCAGTGTTGCCGAGTTGCTCCGGTGTGCCGCGCAGGTAGCGCACGCCGCCGATGGGACGGGACAAGATGCTCAACTGCGTGGCATACTCCGAGGAAAGCGTCAAGAAGGCGCGGCGGACTTCGTGGTAGCTCGTGGCGTCCGCGCTGCGGTATTCTTTGAGCACCTCGGGGTAGAGGTCGCGCACGAGGTCGCAGCGTTCGGAGGCGTACGCCACCGGGTCGGACGAGAGGTCGTAGATGTTCACGTCGGGGTTCATCCCACCGCCGGGGCTGCGCATGTCGTCCGCGTCGTTGCCGAAGCGCAAGGCGGGTTCGAGGGAACGCGACAGCAGCTGTTCGAGGCGTGCTTCTTCCCGAACCGGGTCGGCATCTGCCACGGAGTAGCCGTAGGCGATGGCCCAAAAATCATATGCACCCGGCGCGTCGTCGAAGAACTTTGAGCCGCGGTGCTCTGGTTTGCGCGGGAAATGGATGGCCGGGTAGTCCATCACGCTCGCGGCGAGCCCTTCTGCCCGCACCCGTGCAGGGTCGTGCAAGACGGCCGGAGCGTGCAGCGTGGAAGCTGCCATGTTGTGGGTGAGACCGAGTGTGTGGCCCACTTCGTGCAAAACGAGCCGCTGCAAGGTTTCTCGGATGAACTGCTGGCGTTCTTCGTCGGTGAAGCTCCGGGCTTGCATGGCGGCTGCGGCGAACAGGGCCTGGCGCGCCTGCACACTGCCGGCGTCGCAGCGGTGCAATGCTTCTGCAAAGGCAGCGCGGCTGCCGAGCGCCGTCTCTTCTTCCCAAGGAGCTGCAGCGTCGAGCCCTGCCAGCCGGAAGACCTCCTCGCGCCACAGGCGGCCGGTCATCCCGGACCACTCGAGCATGATGTCCGCACCGAGGATTTCGCCGGTGCGCGGGTTCACGAAGCTCGGGCCGTAGCCGCTGAAGGCCGGGTTCGGCGAGGACGTCCACCGGAGCACGTTGTAGCGGATGTCACCGGCATCCCACGTTGCAGTATCGGGCTGTTCGAGGACCACAACAGCGTTGCGGAACCCGAGCGGTTCGAAGGCTTGGTTCCACTTTTCCACCCCTTCCTTGATGTAGGCGCGGAATTCGTGCGGAGTCGTGTTTTCAATCCACCACGTAATGGGGGTGACCGGTTCCGAGACTGCGGCGGTGGGGTCCGCCTTCACGAGCCGCCACCGGTGGATCATGTCGCGCCACGGAGCGGATTCCGTGGAGGTCATGTCCTCGATTTGGGTGCTGAAGTAGCCGATGCGGTGGTCGTCGCGGCGCGGCGCGAAGCCGGCATCCGGCATCGCGAGCAGGGCGTGCTGGTAGGAGATGGAAATGAACCGCGCATCTTCCACGTCGGCTCCAGACCGGGTGGGGTTGCGGTTTTCGTAGACATACCGCACGGCCACTTCGGTGTTTGCCGGGTAGTTGTTGATGCCGGTCAGGCGGGTGCGCTCGGTGGAGAGTTTGCCGAGCAGACCGTCTTCGGGCCGGCGGGAGGGGGGCTTCACCATTTGGAACTCTTCCGCCAGGAAGAGGGCATCCCCCGAAACAAGGACCAGCCCGGGTTCCGCCGCTTCAAGCTTCAAGCTCGCCAGGATGGGCGTGTTGATGTTCGCCTCCGAGGCACGGCTGATCGGGTTCTCCGGGTCGTAGTAGTAGTTCGTGTTTTCGCCGCGGACTTCGACGCGCTCGAAGTGGCGGTGGAAGGTCACCACCTTCGAACCTTGGTAGTTCCCGCGCACCAGTCCCGCAGGGGCCACGCCGTCGGCGATGTGCGAGAAGTAGATGAATTCGCGGCCCAGCATGCTGTCGGGCAGAGCGAGGTAGAGCGTTCCTTTCGCAGTGTCTTGATACAGCGTGAACAAGCCGGGGTGCGCGATGCAACTCTTCGTCACTTCCGCGACCGTTTTGAGTTCCGTTTTCTTCTTGTCGCTCGGGGCCGGTGCTTCGGTTTTTTTCGAGCGGCCGCGCTGGGCGAGGGACGGAGTGGCACAGGCTGCGAGGAGACTGATTGCGAGGAGGAGGGGGAGGCGCATGGGCAGAGTTGAGCGGGCCAAATTATGTACATTCACCCCATGTTCCGGCCTGCAGGAATGGGAGTCGCGCTTGCGCTGCTGTGCGCAGCCGCGCCGTGCGCGGCCCAAACCGCCGTCGCCCTCGGCCCCGACACCCTCCTGACGGCCACCGTTCCCCTCGACGGGACGGTTGTCGAACCGACGTTCACGCTCACGGCGGATGCCGCCGGTGATACTGCGCGGTGGGTTTGGCGGCGTGTCGACCTGTCCGTGCCGGGGGGCTGGACGTGCGACGCCTGCGACACGGGCGAATGCTACGGCGGGGTGCCCATCGGAGCGGACTTTCCGCCCATCCCCCCCGGGTCCAGCGGGTTCTTGAAGCTCATTCTGTCGTCGCCCGGCACCGAGGGCAGCGGCTTTGTCCACTTCTACGTGCATCCGGAGGGGTTTTTCGACCTCGGCGCCGACCTCTACGTCGTGTTCGCTTCGCCCGGATTGGTCGGGACATCGGATCTTTTCGGGTCCGCCTGGTCCTGTGTGGTGCTGCCCGACGCGCTGCGGTTGCGCGGGCTCCCTGCCGGAACGCCTTTCGCACTGCGCGACCTCGCCGGTCGAAGCGTGGCGTCAGGGGTGTCCACCGGGCCTGACGTGGTCTTTCCGCTGCCGGGCGGTGCCCCCGGCATCCACGTACTTACCTGCCAAATGCCGGCAGGACCTGCCTCCTTGAAACTCTTCCTTCCATGATGCGATTTCTTTTCCTTGCCGCGGCCACCGTGCTGACGGGAATGGTGCAGGCTGCCGAAGGGCCGCGGGTCACGTTTTTGCCGTCGGCGCCGGGAACGACGGTCGTGCGGGTGGAGTTTCCGGACTTCACGGCCGTTCCGGTCGCGCAGGGGCGGGTGGCGCTGCACATTCCCGGGTGTGTGCCGTTGCTGGAGGCGGGTGCGCCCGACGTGCCGGGGTTCCCGCTGACGCTGAGCATCGGCGAGGAGCAGCTTGCGTGGGAAGTGGTGGAGGCCGTGGTGGAGGTGAGCCGTTGGGAGGTGGCGCCGTCGCCGGGGAACCTGTACCGCGATGTCGATCCGCGGACGGCGCCGCGGCCGGCCGGTCGCGCGTATGGCGCGCCGGGCGTTTGGCCCGCAGAACCGGTCGCCCTGCGGGATCCCTTCCTGCTCCGCGGCGTGCGCGGTGTGACGGCCATGCTGCATCCGGTGGCGTACGACGCGGCCCGCGGAGAGGTGCAGTTCACGCGGTCGTTGACCGTCCGGTTCACCCCGAGCGGCGCGGTGGGTCCAAATCCGCTGCCGGAGGGGCCTGTGCCGGCTTGGGATCCCGCCCTGCGCGACCTCGGGAACCGGCTGTTTGCGAACGGATTTGCCGGTTCTGACCGCTACGACGTGGTGGACGAATGGGGAAGCATCCTCGTCCTTGCTCCGCACGCATACGACGACGAGCTCGCGCCGTGGATCCAGTGGAAGCGGGAGCGGGGGCTGCGTGTGGACGTGATCGATGTGGCCCCGGGGACGAGTTGGCAGACGCTGCGGGCCACGGTGGCGGCGGCATGGGCGGAGGAACCGTACAGCTTCTTGCTGCTCGCGGGCGACGAAGACCAGGTGGCGACGGAACTGGTCCAAAACGGGGGCGGCTCGGGCTATTGCGACCCGTGCTTCGGCTACTTGCAGGGCGACGACCACTTTCCGGAGCTGCTCGTCGGGCGCTTCCTGGCGCACAACGAGGCGGAGCTGGAGACCTTGGTGGCGCGGGCTTTGGCCTACGAGAAGAATCCGTCCACGCAGGACGATTGGTTCTCGCGCGCAGCCGGCATTGCCTCAAACGAAGGCGCCGGAGCCGGGGACGAAGGCGAGAGCGACTGGCAGCACCAGAACGGCATCAAGGCGGACCTGCTCGGGTTCACGTACACCGCCGTGCACGAGCTGTACGATGGGAACCAAACCGCCGCATCGCCCTCCGGCGGACCTACGGCCGACGCCGCGGGCAACCCCACCGCGGGCAACCTCGTGGGCCGCATCAACGCCGGCCTCTCCTTGCTGAACTACACCGGACATGGCTGGCATTCAGGCATCTCCACGACCGGATTTCAGCTGACGAACCTGCCTTCCCTCACGAACACCACCGCGTGGCCCTTCTTCATCATCGTGGGGTGCTGCGTGGGCGATTTTGACGAGGAGGAGGGCAGCGGCGACTGCTTCGGCGAGGGCTTTTGCAAGGCGGTGGACCCGTCCGGCGCCCCGGTCGGCGGCATCGGAGGGGCGTTTTCCAGCGTGCTCCAAAGTTGGGCCCCGCCCATGGAAGGCCAAGACGAAATGAACCTCCTCATCGCGGACCAAGCCGCCGGCAGCATCCGCCACAGCCTCGGCGGCATCCTCTTCCACGGCGGTGCCTCGATGGTCGAGGCCTACGGTGGGGCCGGCGAGGAGATGATGGACACGTGGTGCCTCTTCGGCGACCCGTCGCTCGTTCTCCGGACGGCGATGCCGACGCCCATCGCGGCCACCCACCCCGCTACGCTGTTCCTCGGTGCCACCGAGTGCATCGTCGAATGCAACACGGAAGGGGCCTTGGTCGCTCTCACCCGGGACGGCATCCTTTACGGGCGGGCGGCGGTCAGCGGCGGCATCGCGGTGGTGCCGTTCGACGTGCCGCTCACCGAGCCAGGCCTGTTGACGGTCACGGCTACCCACTTCAACACGTTGCCCTACCAAGGCGTCCTCGAGGTGGTCCCGGCCGCGGGCCCGTACGTCCTCGACGGCGGCGCTGCTTGGCTCGACGGACCGGGCGGCAACGGCCTGCCCGAGTCGGACGAGACCGCGGCCCTCGACGTGGCCGCCACGAACGTCGGCACCGAGCCCGCCTTGGGCGTCGTCGGCACCCTGAACTGCAGCTACTTCGGTGTTCTCATCACCGATGCGACAGCCACCTACGGCGACCTCGCGCCGGGCGCCACCGCCGCGCCGCTCGACGGATTCGGCGTGGCCTTGCAGCCGCTCGCCTTCCCCGACGGCACCGCCATCCCCTTCACCGTGACGTTCACGGACGCCGGCGGCACCTCCTGGCTCGGCAGCTTCACCCTGACCGTCGCGGCCCCGGTCCTCACCGTCTCCGGCTGCACCCTCGTGGACAGCGACGGCAACGGCCGCCTCGACGCCGGCGAATCTGGCACGCTCCTGCTTGACGTCCACAACACCGGATCGTCCACGGCCACAGCCGCGACGGCAGCCCTCGGCACCGTGACCGGTCCCGGCACCGCCACGCTCGCCCAGTCCGCCCTCGGGGACGTGGCACCGGGCGGCACCGCCGTCCTCGAAGTGGCCGTGACCGCCGACGCCGGCGCGGGGCCCGGCGACCTGTTGCAGTGCGGCGCCACCGTCCTTGCCGGCGCGTACGGCGCCTCGGGCGGCTGTGCCCTCGAGCTCGCCCTCGTCGTGGAAGATTGGGAAACGGGCGGGGCTGGATTCCCGTGGGCCTCCGCCGGAACGTCGCCGTGGTTCCTCACCACGGACGAGGCCTACGAAGGGGAAACAGCGATGCAGAGCGGCGACATCGGCGCCGGCGGCACGTCGGACCTCGAGCTCACCCTCGACCTGCCGAACTGGGGCGAAATCCGGTT
>CAZMNI010000004.1:0-7832 GCA_964567615.1 uncultured Chryseobacterium sp. | reverse complement strand
AACCCGACGAGCGGGCCGGTGCAGGTGCTCGGCGTGCCGGCGGGGGAGGCGGTTGCGGTGTGGGATGCCGCGGGCCGGGTGGTGTGGCAGGGCGCGGCGAGTGGGCCGGTGCTGACGCTCGAGACGGGGCGCTGGGCACCCGGTGTGTACGTGGTGGGGACGGCAGGGGGGGAGCGGTTGCGTTTGGCCGTGGGCGGGCGCTGAGCCGTCAGCGGCCTTCGACGTGCAGCACGCGGGTGTACCGCTTTAAGCTCCTCAGCGTCAGGAAGATGATGAAGGATCCCAGCGTCGCCCAGGCCCAAAAGGGATGCACCCACGCCTCCCAGCTCGCCCCCTCCGCTGCGCGCTTGCCCGCATCCACCAGCGCCATGCTCAGGAATACCGCGAAGAAACCGTTGTATTCGCGCTTGAGCACGTTGCGCAGCGAGAAGTCCACGCCCGGCGCGGTCCAACGCAGCCGCCGCGGAAAGAAGGCCGGCACGTCCACGGACCAAGCGAGGTAGCTCTCGCCGAATTTGCGGCGCAGGAACGCCTCCTCTGCGAACATGATTCGCTCGTAGTAAATCCAGTACGCGAGGCAGCACACGAGGGTAAACCACGCGCTCCCGGCGTACAGGATGATGCCGAGCCACATGAAGAAGTTGCCGAGGTACAGCGGGTGGCGCACGAGGCTGTACATGCCGCGGGTGTTGAGTTGTTCTGCTACTTGGCCGGCTTTTGTGTTGCGTCCGGAGGTGCCGCGGGGGGTGTATCCGATGGTCAGGGCGCGCACGATTTGGCCTGCCATCGAGACAGCGAGGCACGCCACGGCCACCGCCGGGTCGAAGGGCGCAAGCGGCATCGCGCCGGCCGCAAACAGCGCCGCCATGGCGGCATACAGCGCTAACGGGAAGTAGGAGCGGCCGCGAAACAGGAGGTTTCCGGAGCGCTCGAGTTCTTCGATCATGGCCATGGCTTCAGGGAAGTAGAGGTTAGCGGAGGAGGCGGTAATTCGTGTAGCCGAGTTCCAGGCCGAGCCGTTCTGCACAAAACAGCTTGACGCGGTCCTTCAGGGTCCGGCGGTCTACCGAGATATCGGTTTCAAAGGTCCAATTCCGGCGCGCAATCCGGTCGGCCATCACGGCGGGATGTGTACCCGTGAACCGGGCGAGGTGCCGGACCTCACGCCCGTAGTCGAAGGCTTCTGCGGGCACCACATGGGCGGCGACCCAAGCGTCGTCGTGCCACATGCGGTGGAATTGCTCTTGCTTGCGCTGCATCGCCGCGGGCTCCTTCACCCACCCGTAGTGGTGCATCCAGGCGTCGACCTTCACGGCCCGCAGCGGCCGGTCGGGCGGTTTGCGGAAGCCCTGCGCATCCCGGTAGGAGTAGATGCCGCGGCCGGGCCGAACAGCGCGGATTTCGTGCCGGTACCACCCTGCGCTGGCCCCTACGTAGTCGTACGAACCGTAGAAATGGCGGTACTTCACGAGCAGCCCGTCCGCTTCCTCCGGAGCCGCTGCCATCGCCGCGCGCAGGGCGGGCAGCCCGTCTTCGTGCAGGACCTCGTCGCCTTGGATGTACACGCACCAGTCGCTCTGTGGCGAGACCGCAGCCAGGGCCTTGTCCGTTTCGATTGCAAGCACCCGTCCACCTTCGCGCAGGCTATCGTCCCAAACCGTCTCCACCACCCGCACCCGCGGCTCCTCCATTCCGTCGATCAGCGCGCGCGTTCCGTCCTCGCACCGGCCGACGGCCACCACCACCTCGTCGCACAGCGGCAGGATGGAGCGGATGGCTTCGACGATGGGGTAGTCGTACCGGACGGCGTTGCGGATGAAGGTGAACCCGGACACGAACATGGGCGGCGAAGTTCGCGCTTCCCTCGAAAAATTCTCTACTTGAATCCGCGGGCTGCCTTGACGGCTTCGTAGGCCTGCTGGACGGCCACGAACTGCGCTTGGGCGGCCTCCACGTGCTCGGGTCCGAGGTCCTGCACCTTGTCCGGGTGGAATTTGACGGCGAGCCGGCGGTAGGCCTTCTTGACATCGGCGTCGCTGCAGCCGGGGTCGAGTTCGAGGACGGTGTAGGCCGAAGCGAGGTCGGTCGGGCGGCGGGCTGACGGGGTCCCGGCGTGGAAGCGGGCCTCGATGCTGTCGCGGTCGCGGGCGCTGATGCCGAGGTAGCCGGCGATGCGGCGGACCTCGTCGAGCTCGCGGGGGTCGAGCTCGCCGTCTGCGGCGGCGATGCCGTAGAGGTACTGCAGGAGGAGGAGCCGCTTCGCGTGCTCCATGTGGTGCCGGATTTGGTCCGCTACTTCGCGCACATCGATGGGGCGCTCGAGGATCTCGCGGAGCGCGCGCACGAGGGTTTCCGCCTGCGCAGCGCCGTAATTCTGGACGAGGAATTTCTTGACGTAGCCGAGCTCCGACTTCATGATGCGGTCGTCCGCGCGCATCACCGCCGCGCTCAGGACGAGCAGGGCGGCGGCAAAGTCACCGGCCGAGGTGCTGCCCGCGGCGGGACGGCGGCGGCGCTGGGGTCCGGTGGATGTCTCGACACTCAAGGACGAGTCCGAGAACATCTTCCCGAAGGCGAAGCCAAGGACGCCGCCGATGGGGCCGCCGAGGGCCCAACCGACCGCCCCGCCGATCCACGGGATGAAGCGGCTCACGCGAGGTCGGCGTAGCCGGCCTCAATGAACCGCGTGAGTTCTTCCCCGGTGAGCAGCCCTTGGGAAAGCCGGGCGAGGTCGGCGGCTTTGCGGGCGGCGCGGGTTTTCGCCGCGTCGTCCGTCTCGCTGAGCAGGCGCGCGGCCAGCGGGTGGTTTGCATTCACCGTCACGTCGTAGCTGTCCGGCAAGGCCCCGAACATCGTGAAGCCGCCTCCGCCCACGGCCTGCTGCTCCTTCATCCGGCGCATCCATTCGGACCGCGTGATGGTCAGCGGCGCGGCCGACGGCGACATGGGTGCGAACTTGACGCGGTAGGCACCGCCGGTCGGGAAGGCCGATTCGAGCACCGGCCGCAGCTGCTCTTGCTGCGCGTCATCGAGGGCGCTGACAGCGGCTTCTCCCGTGTCGATGAGGGTGTCGATGACCTCCGAGTCCACGCGCTTGAATTGCACGTCGGGGTGCTTTTCTTCGAGCTTACCGACGACGTGAGAGGCCAGCGGCCCGTTCATCACGAGCACCGTGTAGCCGCGCTCGAGGGCGGGCTGGACGAAGGCGTGCTGGGCTTCGGCGTCTGCGCAGTACGGCAGGACGATTTTGTTGTTTTTGTCTTTTTGGGCCGTCGAGACGGCCTCCATCAGCTCCTCGTACGTGCGGCAAGTGCCGTTTACATCCTTGAACAAGAAGAACTTCTCGGCGCGCTCGGCGAATTTCTCGTCCGTCAGCATGCCGTATTCGATGAAGATGCGCAAGTCGTCCCACTGGGCCTCGAACTTCTCGCGGTCGTTCTTGAACATGGCCGCGAGCTTGTCCGCTACCTTCTTCGTGATGTGGCCGCTGATTTTCTTCACGTTCGCGTCCTCCTGCAAGTAGGACCGGCTGACATTCAGCGGGATATCCGGTGAGTCGATGACCCCGTGCAGCAAGGTCAGGAAGTCGGGGACGATGTTCTCGACGTTGTCCGTGATGAAGACCTGGTTCGAGTACAGGTGGATCTTGTTCTTCCTGAGCTCCAGTTCTTTGCGCAGTTGCGGGAAGTAGAGGATGCCCGTGAGGTTGAACGGATAATCCACGTTCAGGTGGATGTGGAAGAGCGGGTCCTCGAAGTTCATCGGGTAGAGTTCCCGGTAGAAGGCAGCGTAGTCCTCGTCGCCCAGCTCCGCCGGCGCCTTCGTCCAAATCGGATCCGTCGCGTTCACCACATCCGGCACCTCGACTTCGATTTTCTTCGCCGTGCCGTCCTCGTTCGCCTCGCCGCTGGGGTCATCTACCCAGGTCTTGCGCGTGCCGAAGACGATCTCCACCGGCATGAACTTGCAGTACGTGTTGAGGATGCCGCGGATGCGGTCCGTTTCGAGGAACTCGTCGCTGTCGTCGGCGATGTGCAGGACGATGTCGGTGCCGGCCTCGGCCTTTTCGGCAGCATCGAGCGTGTAGTTCGGGGAACCGTCGCAGGTCCAGCAGACGGCTTCGCTGCCGGGGCGTTGGCTCAGGGACAGGATTTCGACCTTGCGGGCGACCATGAAGGCGCTGTAGAAGCCGAGCCCGAAGTGACCGATGATGGCCGTTTTTGCGTCGCCGCCGTCGTATTTCTCCAGGAATTCCGTGGCGCCGGAGAAGGCGATTTGGTTGATGTAGCGGTCGACTTCTTCCGCCGTCATCCCGATGCCGCGGTCGCGGATTGTCAGCGTGCGCGCATCGGCGTCGAGCAGGATTTCCACCTGCGGATTGCCGTCGATGGCAGGCAGTTCGCCGAGGGCGGCGAGGGTGCGCCGTTTTTGCGTGGCGTCGACCGCGTTCGACACGAGTTCCCGCAGAAAAATTTCGTGGTCACTGTACAGGAACTTCTTGATAATCGGGAAGATGTTCTCCGTGGAGACGTTGATGCTGCCGGTTTGCATGGCGATGAGTTGTAGGGTACTGGGCCACCGGCAAGCCGGATGCCAAACCGCCATCTGCACCCCCAGGTCTGCCATTCTGTCCCTTCGGGCTGCCACGGCGCGCATGCCGCGGTATCTTGCGCACATGCTGTCTCGCTCCTGTTTCGCCGCCGGGCTACTCGCGCTCGGCCTCCTGCCGTCAGGCTTTGCCCAAACCGAAGCCCCCGACTGGTCGGTCCTGATGCAAACCCCGGGCATCCACCCCGACGAAGTCAAGGCACTTCATGACGCGTGGTGGGCCGGCCGCACCCGTCCCCAAGGCGGCGGCTGGAAGCAGGTCGAGCGCTGGCTGCACAGCGCCGAGGGCCGCACCGACGCGGACGGCGCCGCCTGGGGTGCCCGCGAAGTCCTCGAAGCCGCCGCTGACGTCGCGGCGTTCCGCTCGGCCCGCTCCACCGCGGGCAACTGGACCGTCTGCGGCCCCACCCTCGACGTCTTGACCGACCGCGACGACATCCGCGGTGTGGGCCGCATGAACGCCATCGCCTTCCATCCCACGGATCCGAACACCGTGTTCGCCGGCGCGCCTTCGGGCGGTCTTTGGCGGTCGTACGACGGCGGCGCTTCCTGGACCACGAACACGGACCACTTCCCGTCGCTCGGGGTGAGCAGCATCTGCTTCGACCCCTTCGATCCGACCGTCGTGTACATCGGAACCGGCGACCGCGATGCGGCCGACAGCCCCGGGCTCGGCGTGATGAAGTCCACCGACGGCGGACTGACCTGGGCGTTTGCCACCGAAGGCCTCGGGAACCGCGTCGTGGGGGATCTGCTCGCGCATCCCACCGAACCGGGCGTGCTGCTCGCGGCGACCAGCGGCGGTGTGTTCCGTTCGACGGATGCAGCAGCGAGCTGGGAGCTCGTGTCCGCGAATACGCAGAACTACAAGGACATTGCGTGGCACCCCACGGATCCGGCGATCGTGTACGCGACCGGCCAGGGTCGGTTTTGGCGCAGCGGGGACGGCGGGCTCACGTGGACCTACATCAACGAGGGGATCGACCCCAGCACGCGGATGGTCATTTCCGTGACCCCCGCAGCGCCCGACAATGTATACGTCTGCTCTACAGGAACTTACGATTTCCGGGCCTTCTTCCGCTCGACCGACGGCGGCCTGAATTTCACGGAGATGAGCGACAGCCCGAACATCATGGCGTGGAGCGCTTCGGGCGACCAAGAGGGCGGTCAGGCCTGGTACGACCTGTGCCTCGTCGCCGATCCGGTGGTCGCGGACCGCGTGTACGTCGGGGGCATCCGGATGAAGCGCTCGGACGACGGAGGGGCCACGTGGGTGGACATGCAGGACAGCTTTTTGCACGTGGATCACCACGCACTCGCTGCAAATCCGCACACGGAGGAAGTTTGGCTTGCGAACGACGGCGGCATCTACCGGCTGGCCGGCGGTGTGCAGTGGGCGGACATGTCGGCGGGCATTGTCACCGGGCAGATTTACAAGATAGGCCAAAGCCCGTTCGCAGGCACCGACGCCATGAACGGCTACCAGGACAACGGCACGTATGCCTTTGACGGGGCCGAGTGGAGCCGCCGGACGGGCGGGGACGGGTTCGACAGCGCCTACGACGTGACGGACCCGGCGTGGTTCATCACGAGCTCCCAGAACGGCCGCCTCTACCGCACCGGCCCGGGCATCCAAAACCAAGGCATCGTCGCCCCGAACGAACTCGGCATCACCGAAGAAGGTGCGTGGTCGACGCCGTTCGCGCTGGACCGCCACGACCCGTCCACCTTGTTCGTAGGGCTTGTGAACGTGTGGCGCTCGCGCAACATCAAAACGGCGGTGCGCGATTCCATCGTTTGGGAACAGCTCACCACGGACCTCGGCGCCAGCCCGCTTGCGTTGCACACGCTCCACCGGTCGAAGGCGGATACGAACGTGGTCTTCGTGGCAAAGGCCTCGCGGCGGCTGTACCGCTCGGTCAACGCCCTCGCCCCGCTCGCCGAGGTGCAGTGGGACGATTTGAGCGACAACCTCCCGCTTTCTTCGCAGCCGGTTACGGCCCTCGAGACGGTCCCCGGCGAAGATTCCCTTGTGTACCTCGGTTTCAACAACAAGGTCTGGCGCTCGGACGACCTCGGGCTGAGTTGGGTGGACATCTCCGGCACCTTGCCCGATGTCCGCGTGAATTCGTTGTGCTACGACCTCGACGGTGCCGGGCTGTACGCGGGCACGGACCGCGGCATCTACTTCCGGGCGGACTCCATGGGGGACTGGGTGGATTTCTCGCAAGGGCTGCCGCTGACGGTGCGGGTGACGGAAATCGAACTGTATCCCGGCACGTCGCCATCGGACCCGCCTCGCTTGCGCGCCGGGACCTACGGGCGGGGCATGTGGGAGTCGGACCGCTACGGGGACTTTACCGTGCTGCCGCCGGTGGCGTGGATCGGGACGACCGACGGAGAAACCGCGGTGTACGGGACTTTTACCGCTGAAGTGCGCTTCCGCCGGAACCTCGAGGACGCTGCCGTGGTGGACTTCGGGCCAGACAACCTCGTGGTGACAAACGGCACGGTCAACGCTGTGACGCAGATCGGAACGGCCTCTTACGCCGTCGAGGTGCAGCCCGGGGACTTCGGGCCGGTAACGCTTTTCGTGCCGGAGGGTGCTGCCGTGCTGCTCGAGGACGGTACGACGCCGAATGCGCCGTCGGACAGCCTCGTGCTGGTGTACCGCGAGGTGCCCGGGCCGCTCGGGCCGTTTGGGCCCGGGGGGGTGGGGGACGAGGCGTCGCTGGCGCTTTGGCTGCGGGCGGATGCCGGCGTGACCGGGGCACCGGTCTCGGCGTGGACGGATGTGCGTTCAGGCAACGGGGCGGCGGCGGTGCAGAGTGCATCGAACCGCCGTCCGACCTGGGAGGCGGAAGGGCTGGGCGGCCGTCCGGCCATCCGGTTCGACGGGGAGGACGACGCCCTCGTGGCGGCCGCGGTGCCGCTGGACCGCGCGATTTCTGCCTTTGCCGTAGCGGCGGGTGAGGCGGTGGAATGGGACGAGCACGGCTGGATTGCCTCCGCACGCGGGGACAACGGCTACATCCTGCACCCGTGGAAGGCGTCGAGCATGTACCAAAGCGTGGTCATCGACACCGCGGGCCACTATGCCGAGGCGACGCCGTTCTGGATTGTCGACGCCGGCTTGCCGCAGTTCTACGGGCTGATTTACGACCAAACGGATTGGGACCAAGCGATGTACACGGTCATCAACGACCAGCGCATTCCCTTCCCCG
>CAZMNI010000003.1:0-47107 GCA_964567615.1 uncultured Chryseobacterium sp. | reverse complement strand
TGCGGTTCCTCCGCCGTCTTTCATTTGGGCGGAGGAACACTCCAAAAGATCTCTCCCTTCAAGACGTACCTCAACTTTAGAAACAACCTGTTCCTGCTGCTCAAGAATCACCACCTGCGGCCGTGGCCGTGGATGCTGCTGCGGAGGATGCTGCTCGATGGTGTGGCTGCGTGGAAGTTTCTGTTCGAGGGTTCACCGCGGCTTTTCCTGGCGGTATTCCACGCCCACAAAGACTTTTATCGCAGTTTCCCGAGCATGATTCGCAAGCGAAATGCGGAAGAAAAATCCATAATTGTTGCAGGTAGCGCCATCAACTCCGCCGGACTGTACCGTCGGAGTATTTTGGTGGACTATTTCTTCCGTGGACGTGTGACGTTCGATGCGCTGCCGCAGGAGGCATTTGCAAAGTCCTGACCTCCTCCGGCAAAGTGAAGTGGCCAGGTGGGCGGTAAGCGAAGGAGTTTCGCTCCATGTCATTTCCGCAGCCGTTGCGTTCAGCCCTGTTTCTGCCCGCGGTCGCTGCAGCGGCGGGAACCCAGCTTTCCAGTTGTGGTGCGCAGCAGTGGTGGCTTGTTGCGGGTAGCGCGTGTTTCATTGCGTGCGGGATTGCACAGGTGAGGCGGTGGGCACTGTGCGGCCTGTGGTGCGCCTTCGGCGCATGGTGGATGGGGTGCATGGAGGTGCACCTTCACCCCGGAGACGGCAAGGCCTACCGGTGGGACTGCCTGGTGGTAGCTCCTCCCCGCCCCTACGGCACTCGCTTCGATCACGGGTGCATCTGCCGCGCTCGATCTCCATCCGGGCCCGAGGCGCCACAGCGGGTGCGCATTGCCTGGGATGAAGCCGTTTCCGTGGGCCACACCGTGTCTACTTTCGCCAGGTGGCAGCCATGGGACGTGGCGTTGGACTTCGATGCTGTGCAGGTGTACCGCTCGGCCGGTTGGGGCGCCCGACTAACTCCCCTTTCTGATGCCTCACCGGGTGTAGGCGATGCAGCACGGACATGGGCCACCCGCATGCATGCCTACCGCATGGCCATTGAATCCATGTGGTCTGCCAGGCTCAGCCCGCGGGTAGCGGGGTTGATGCAGGGACTTTCCACCGGATCCACATCGGGCATCGGCAGCGAAACGCAGGCAGCATTTGCAGAAACGGGACTCGTCCATGTGCTCTCTGTCAGCGGATACCACGTGGGATTGTTGGGATTTCTTCCCTTGCTTTTGCTCCGGGGAAGGCATAGGCCTTTGCGTGCCGTGGGGTTCATCCTCCTGTTGCCCTTGTGGATGTACATGGGGGTGTGCGGCTGGACGGTGCCCGCGGTGCGCGCATGTGCGATGTCCACGTGGTATGCTGTAGGCCAACTCTGCAACCGACCTGTTTCTGCCGTGCACACTTGGTCGATTGCGGTCTTAGCTACCGTGGTGTGGCGACCTTCGGCCTTCGGCCAACTGGGAACCCAGCTCAGTTTTGTGGCGGTTCTGGGCATCGTGGTGGCCGCGGTAGCCGTCCGAAATCGCGGCAAGCTTGTCCAGTTCGCCGCGGTTTCATCCGCAGCTACGGGCGCTACAGCCCCATTGACCGCTCCCGTTTTCGGGGTGTTTCCGTGGGCCTTCCTGCCCGTCAATGCAGTGGCTGGCCCGTGGGTTTCCCTTCTTGGGGTGTTGGCGTTGGTCGCGGTATGCACACCCGCTGCATGGAACGTGGCCGAGGGGGTCGAACTACTCGGCGGCGCCTTTCTTGGGGCGGTCGAGTGGGCCGCCGGGCGTTGGCGACTTGCATGGTCGGTAGGCGATGTGCCGCGGCTCTTTTGGTGGTGGGGTGCGGTCACAGCCTGTGCGTGGATCGGTGCCCAATGGCCAGAGGGTGCTGGTCTGCGCAGAGGAAAATGGGTGCTGTTGGCCTGCTTGCCGATTTCTGGAATTCAGGTGAGTACACCTTCGCCGCCGCGGTGGGTGCTCGTACGAAGTGGTACACCGGCCGTGCTCTTTCGTTCACGTGGGCTGACATGGTGTGCACTTTCCGATTCAACCGAAGTGAAGCGTACGGAGCGCACGTGGAACGGTTTGCCCGCGGCCTGGCGCGATGCACAAACACCGTGCATCCCATGCCGGCAAGCGGAACATGGAATCCACGGTGTTTTGGGAGTTTCTGGGGGGAACGGGGTCGCCCTGGGGGTCCCTTGGGCCTTTGTTCGTGGACGCGACGGCGCCGGTGAGTTCCGGTGGGGTTCGGTCCGCGAACCGTGGGAAAGGTGGGGCGAATCGCGTGCCGGCGCTGGGCCTTGATCAGGATTTCTGAAGCAACCGCTTGACCGTGCCGTCCACATATCCTTCCCACTCCGGAAGGTCAGCTATGGGAAGAATGGCGTTGACGCGGTTGTTTCGTCGGGAGTAGATGGCCTCGACATAAAAGCCACCCAGTTCGAAAATGCACAGGATGTAGCGGTTTTCGATGATGCGTTGGGCCAAGCAAACGCCGTGGTCCCACATGTAATTCGTTTTCTCGTCGAGCGGAAGCCGATTGAAGCTTTGGAGGTCCATGGAGCCGTGATCTTTTGATTGCTCCCGCATACGCACCCCGGGCCCTTGAGGTTGCGGCTGGTGCATTTACTTTGCGGCATGGATGCCGTTCACGTGGTGGAGTGCCCTCGCGATGCCCTTCAGGGCTGGGCAACGCCGGTGAGTACGGCTGCAAAAGTGGACTACTTCGCGAAGCTCCTTCAAGTCGGTTTCGGCACATTGGATTTCGGGAGTTTTGTCTCACCCCGGCATGTGCCACAGATGGCAGATACGGCAGCTGTCATCCAGGCCCTGGATGCCCGCGGCGCATGGACGGCAGAAACGCGGAGGTTAGTGATTGCCGTGAATTTGCGCGGTGCAGAAACGGCATGTTCGTTCGAAGCCGTAGACGATGTCGGCTTCCCGTTCTCGCTCTCGGAGACGTTCTCGCAACGGAACGCGGGGATGGGAAGGGATGAAGCGTGGGAGACGCTCAAACGGGTAAAGGGGGCCTGCGACGCCGCGGGCAAAAACCTGGTGGTTTACCTCAGCATGGGATTCGGCAACCCGTATGGCGATGCATGGTCCTTGGATTTGCTTGAGGAATGGGCCGAGAGCTGCGTGCGCGACGTGCAGCCTGGTGTAATTTCATTGAGCGATACACTCGGAAGTGCAACCCCAGATCAGCTCAAGGCGGCGGTGTCGCGTATCCGACCGAACGGTTGGGCAGGCGCCTTGGGACTTCATTTGCACGGCCATCCGCTAGCCACGGCTGCAAAAATCGAGGCGGCACTCCACGGCGGTTGCCGCAGGTTCGATGCCGCCATGGGAGGCATCGGTGGATGCCCCTTTGCGGCGGATGCCCTGGTCGGAAACGTGGATACCGAGGAACTGTACCGCATCCTGGGTGCAATGAACCTCTGGAACCCGCGGAGCATTCAGGCATGGGAGGATGCCCGAATCGCTGCGCGGGAACTGTTCAATTGAGGCAATACTGAAAGCGGGACAGGCAAAACCGATGCCTGTGCAAGAGGATTTGCTCAAACTTGAGCACATCTACGTGGATGCGGTAGTGTTTCATCGGTTGAGTTTCGGTCCATTCTACGCCGAAAGCCGATGAAAGTTTCTTTTGCGTCGATGAAAATCTATAAACTCAACACGGCCAGTCCGAGGCCCGCCAAGGTTGCCGCGAGTTTTCGGAGGTTAAAACTATGTCCGTCAGCACTTTCAAAAAGCATGGTGGTGCTGATGTGCAGCAAAATGCCGATGACGACACTTCCCGCAATTCCCGGGAGCGCGCTGGCCCACGTGAACGGCGAATGCACGAGTACTTCAAACAGCAACATTCCGAGCCACGGCATGGACCCGAAAGCGGTAATTAGCAGCCACCTGCGGGGCGCAGATACACCTGAGGCTTGGAAAAGTCCCATCAGGACCAACGCCACCGGGATGTGATGCAATGCCAAACCGGTGAGCAAGTTGAAGTCCACATCCGCGGTCGGCAAGGCGTGGACATGTCCGGCATGGCCGTGGTCATGGCCGTGGGCTCCGTGTACCAGCGGCATCGCCTCGACCAGGGCGTGCAGGCACAGGCTTGCAAAAATGGCCCAAGGAACGGCCCTCCATCCGGTTTTACCCGCTGCATGCGGGTGGACGTGCATGTGGCCGTGTTCGACCCCTTGGGAAGCGTATTCCAGGGTTCCTTGGATGAGGAATCCTGCGAGGACCCAGTAGCCGGCTGCAGCGGTCAGGCTGTACATCTCCGGAATGAGATGCAGGAAGAGCATGCCCACGATGAAAGCGCCACCAAACGCTGAGACAATGGCCATTTGGCGCTTCAGCGCACCCTTCCCTCCTTCTGCTAGCAACGCACCGGTCCACGCGGCGAAAAGCAATACGAGCGAGGCAAGCCACATGGTTCACGTCTTTTGAGCTGCAATGATACACCGAGGTGCACCTGCGGTGAAGGGGCGAAGTTGGTAATCCCCCCAGAGGTGGGTGGGCGTGAACCCCGCGTCGCGGAGGGCGGCATCTAGCTGCTCCGGCGTGTAGGCCCGTACAAATTCTTCAAAGTGCCCTGCCGGTGCTCCGTTTTGCGCAATTGCAATGGACTTTACGAACCCGTCATTCGTCTCGTGCCGCCGGATGTCGAACCTCCAAGCCGTTCCATCTGGGCCGCGCCGGTGCACCGTTTCTTCGGGTACGAGGTGGGCGCGAACATGGGCAACATGCAAGAAGTCAATCATGAACATGCCACCCGGTCGCACGACGGCGTGCACCTCGCGGATGACGTGGAGGTCTTCTTGGGTGGACTCCAAGTAGCCGAACGAGGTGAACAGGGAAAGGGCCGCAGCAAAGTGGTTCTGAGGGAAAAGTGTGGAGAGGACGCGCAGGTCTCCTCGGACGAAGGAGAGTTTCGGGTGGGGGTGCAATTGGGCTTCCGCGATGCTCCGTGCGCTGAGATCGATGCCTACCGTGGGAATGCCATGGTCCGCGAATCGCCGGGCATGCCGGCCATGTCCACAACCGCAATCGAGCACGGGGCCTGCAGCGGTCTCGGGGGTGAACACCCGGTGAACCACGGTGTCCACCCAATTGTCGGCTTCGGTTTGGTCCCGGTGCGCGTAGAGCACCGGGTAGGCAGGATGATCAAACCACGCTTCGAACCACCCCGCTTGCGTTTTCCACATGGCGTATTGCACGAATTGAATTGCAGGGCGCTAAATGTACGGGCACGCTGCATGTACCTTGCGGTGTGCAGTGCAAAGAACTGAACACAACGTGCGTCGAGTGCATGCGGTTGCAGGGGGCCATGGACCCTGCGCTTGTGCACTTGGCCCTTTTTCACCTTGAACGGACCTCGTTTCGAAAGGTGGGCGACCGGCTTGCTCAGAAGCGCATTTTCAGGGTCGCAACCGAGTTGCTCCAAAACATGGTCCACCACGGATTGCCGTCCGGTGAATGCACCTTCCGCGTTCACATGGAAAAGGATCGCTGGACCCTCATCGCGCGCAACCCTGTGCTCCCTTCCACGGGTGAATGGCTTACAACCCGCTGGAATCAAATGGCTTCTGACTCGGAACACGCACTTCGGGTGCGCGAACGCGATGCCCTCGCAGAAGAGGTCCGGAGCAATCACGGGGGCGGGGGGCTCGGACTGTTTGAAATCCTGCGCCGTGCAGACGGTGGCGTGATTTATAATTGTTTATCTTTCGACGACGGAACAACGGCGGTAGAATTCACAGCCCATATCTTGATTCCCCATGAGTGATTTTCGTTTGGAAGGGACCTCGAAGACGCCAGCAGTGGAGTTCACGCTTGAGCCGATGTGCATGACCATCAGCGGACGCTCGATCCCAGAGAACTCCATCGAGTTCTTCCAGCCATTGCTCGAATGGGTGGAGACACACTGCAAGTCACCGGGTAAGACCATGGAAGTAAACATTCGGCTGGAGTATTTCAACACCAGTTCGAGCAAATGTTTGATGGATTTGCTTCGCCGCGTGGAGGCTTCGGCGGTTCAGGCAACGGTCAATTGGTACTATGAGGCGGAGGACGAAGACATGCTCGAGGCAGGAGAAGACTACGATGCCATCATCGAGTTGCCTTTCCGGCTTGTAGCCGTCTGAACAGTCCCCAAGGCGAGGTGCCCTTTCCTGCGTAGACAAGTGCCAGGATTCCAAGTGTCATGGACCACAACACACCGCTGTTGAACACCGGTGTGCTCCACCGGATGCCCGCGAGGCGTTTTGCAGGCGCATAAAAGGGCGCTTTCCATGCAGGGGTGGTCACGGGTTGCTGGTGGATGAAGGCCACTTGCATGGCAATGCCATCTTCCGTGGCTACCGCCCGCCGCATGCGGTCGTTTTGGATCACCCACTTTTCGAGGGCTTCGTTGTGGCTGCGGGCGGCAGCAACTTCGAGCGCTTCCTCGCCGAGCTGATGGCGCAACGTATCGCGGCGGCGAAATGCGGCGCGCCATGCATCGCTGTATGCTTCCTTGAACGGCGCCAGTTGTGCTTCGAGTTCACGCGGTGCGACTTCATTCGATGCCATCCAGGTACCCGCCCCAGCGGGCAACTCGATGCCCCACGACGCAAGTTCGATTTCGGCATCCCGGAGTTCCGTTCCGAACCAAGCGGCATCCCCATGGCGCGCCATCTCATCGATCCAAAAGTCCCTCCGCCAAGCTGCTTTTTCGATGCGGTCCTCGACGTCCACGAACGGTTTCTTGTACGGGGATTCGCGGTAGAGGTGGACCGCGATGGCTTCAAATCCCCACCGGGAAGCCATCAGGTTGCCGATCCACGGGACCCGGTCTGCGTGGGTGAGTCGGGGGTTGAATCGGTCAAAGTGCACAATCGCACCGCCGAAGATGATTTGGGGAATGATCAGCAGCGGTAGGACGATGTAGACCACTTTCGCGCTGTTGAAGGATACCGAGAGCAACAAGCCCAAGGCATTTGCAAAGCAGGCAAGGGAAAACAAGGTGCCAAACACGACCCCACGGCCGGTTTCGATTTCCAAGAATCCTGCGGATATCCAAGTGAACAACCCCGCTTGGATGGCGGACAGGCTGAACAAAAATGTCACCTTGGATGCCAAATATGCGCCCCATTTCAGCCGCATGAACCGTTCGCGTCGCAGCAGTGGGCGGTCCCGAAGGATTTCTTCAGCACTTACGCTCAATCCGATGAACAAGGACACAATGACGGCTATAAACAGGAACTGGGGCAGGTTTTCACTCGTTCGGAAGGTGTATGCTGCAGCAGGATCGCGGAATCGGGTGAAGCCCGCAAGAAAGGCTGCCAGGACGGGGGCTTCAAGGAGGCTGATCAGCAGGTACTGCCGGTTCAATGCCTTTGCGTGGGCATCCCGCGTCAGGTAGGTGCGGAACTGGGACCACCACCGGGGAATGCTGCTGGATTCGGGCAGTGGGAGTTCACGGGCCGCAGGGGGGGCGGTGTGGTGTTCGTTGAACCAACCGTTCCACGTAGCTGGGGCGATGCGCCGATTTCCCGTGGTTTTGCCGAATTCATCTACTGTGCAGGCCTCCAGGATGTGAAAGATGTGCTCGGGGTTTACGGTTCCGCAGGCGGAGCACCAAGCGGCCCCCGCCTCGAGTTGGTGCGCTTTGTTGCGGAAGTAGGACAGGGCCTCCAATGGATTTCCCCAAAAAACAGGGTAACCGCCTTGGTCCAAGATGAGCAACCGGTCGAACCGCTTGAAGATGTCGGAACTGGGTTGATGGATGACAGTGAACACCAACCGCCCACGGGTCGCTTGCTCTTTGAGCAAATCCATGATGTGCTCGCTGTCCCTGCTGGACAAACCGCTCGTAGGTTCATCTGCGAACAGCACCCGCGGTTCGCGGATCAGTTCGAGGGCGCAGTTCAGCCGTTTTCGCTGACCGCCACTGATTGTTTTGTCCAAAATAGAACCCACGCGCAGGTTACGGACTTCCTGCAGCCCGAGGCGCTTCAAGGTGAGGTCTACACGTTCTTCCAGCACAGCGTCCTGTCCTAAACTCAGTCGCGCGCTGTAGAGCAGGTTTTGGCGAACACTCAATTCAGAAATCAGCACGTCCTCCTGCGCAATGTATCCGATGGCTCCGAGCACATCCGGATGGCCGTCGTGTACAGACTTTCCGTTCAGCAGGACCTCACCTCGCGTGGGCCGGACGGTGCCGTTCAGCAAGGAAAGCAGCGTGGATTTCCCTGAACCGCTCCCCCCCATGATGCCCACCAGCATGCCTTCGTGGGCCTCCAAGGACAGGCTGTGCAAGGCCTGCTCCGTGGGAAAGTGGAAGAAGTGCTCGAGTCCCTTGACCTGGAAGTGCAGGGGGGCCAAATCCCCTTCGGGAAGCATAATGCGAACAATGTCACTGAAGTACCATGCATCCCCATCGGCGGAACGCACGACACTTCCCGGAACCATCGGCGCAATGACTCCCGACTTCCAAACCATGTCGTTCAACTGGAAGTCGTTCGGCTGGAAGTGTTTGAGGAAGTACAGGTGCTCTTGTCCGGTGCGGACTCCCGCAACCGCAGACCCACCTGCGCCATCTTCCAACGCAAAACCGCCTTCGATCCTGCGGGCATCGGCGACGGATGTCAACGACACGAGTGCCTTGAGCGCACTGAGATCGGACTCAGCAATGTGCAGGGTGTCCGCCGCTGCCGCTAAAAAAGCGAGCTGGGCCTCATCTCCGCCTGCAGAGAGCGTGAATTCCGTCAAGCGACCGACCATGATCAACCGCTCAACTTGGTCGAATTCGTGGATCAGTGCCCTGCACTTGCGCAACAATTTCACCGAGAGGCGGGCTTGGTGCTTCGCCTGTCCGACTTCTCCTGCGGCCACCAAGTTGTTGAAGCCGGCCACGGCGCGGTCAAACTCAAGCAACCATTTGTCCACTTCAGGCTTTGTGAGCTTCCGCGCCAAATACCTTCCCGCTTCCTGCCGCCCTACGAATACAACGGTTCCCGAGCGCCCCGCTGCAAACAGGGCAAACAGGTGCACAAGCGCTTCTGCTATCGGGGCCGTCATGTCCCGCACATACGCGGGAACGCAAGCTCAGGTTTCAGGGCTGCCGCTCGAAACAGCCTTTGTCAGGAAGTCCGACGGCACGCGGCAAACCGTCCAGGTCGGTCGGAATGAAGAATGAACCGCTGCTGCCGTCCCATGCACCGGAATTCCCAGCAAGATGAAAATCCCGGTCAACGGTCGATGCAAACGGCGGAGCGTCCCCCGTCATTGAGTTGAACAATTGGTCCACTGGAAATAGTTCATCTTGCACGTCTACAGCACAATACCTGAACATGGATGAGGCTGGTGGATTCCGCAAATCACATACAAGTTCATCGAAGTCGTCCAGCTCGGCGTTGTTCCCCCAAACGATGCAATTTGTGAACCGTGTGCCCGCTAAGGAGCGCTCTTGGATGCTGCCGTCCGATGCTTCGTACCAATCGAGAACGACCATTGCAGGAGCCGATCGGATGCCATCCGCCCAATAGTTTGCAAATGTGCAATGTTCGAAACGGTAGGTTCCGCCCACTGTGAAAGCCGCACAAGCCTGTCCGCAATCGTAGATGAGGTTGTTGTAGCCGTCGATGTTTGCTCCTTGGGCGAGCAATCCCGTAGCGGACATGTTGAAAATTCTTGTATTTGTCAATGTGAGGGATTTGGCACCGGCCAGGCCCACCGTGTCGACTTGCAAGCCGATTGTTCCATTCTTCAGGATGGCATAATCGATGCGGGAATCGATTGATCCGTAAAGCCAGATTCCTCCGCGCTGGACGGTCACTTGTTCTACACCGAAGTCCGTTTCAAAAGCAAAGTCCAATCCGATTCCCCAACTTCCGGGCACATCGATGTAGTCATCTTCGAGGCGGTCTCCTTGGAACACCACTTCATTCCCTAAGGATCCTTCTACGCGCAGGGTACCGCGGTTCACAAGGATGCCACCACCCGGGTGCACGTAGATTTGGGTGCCAGCTCCCACAGTCAATAAACAAGCTGGTGGAACTTCCACTATGCCGTAGATGACATGAGGAAGGTCATTTTGCCACGTTACATCGCATTCCAACGTCGTCAATGCACCCACACCGCCGTGGAAATGCGCATTCCTTCCCCATGTGACCAGCGCGACCTCGAGTTCGTTTCCATTGTAAGCGGCAATCAGCCGATCCTCCACCACAAAGGGCAAATCCGCATCGGACGGGTCTACGGTAACCTCCACAAACACCCACAAACTGTCTCCAGCCGCAATCTCCACGCCTTCTATGACAGGGCCGGGAATCCCATCGGCATTGATGCGGTATGGACTGTCCGCTCCACCTTCGAGGAAAATCCGATCCACCGTGAGCGTCACATCGTGCGGATTCAGCAGGCGTACTGGAAGGGTAACTGAGCCCACGGTGCTGAACACGGTATCGAACAGCAGCGTGTCTGCAGAACTCGACAACTGCAAGGAAGGATCGGTACTGAAGCGTTCCTTCGTGCAGCCTGAAGTGGCCAGCACAGCCGCGAGGAGTACGCAGCCGATTCCGAGTGCAGGGAACCGCCTACCGTACGTCATCGCACCGAATTAACCGAGGTAGGATTTCAAAATCCGGCTCCTGCTGGTGTGTTTCAACCGGCGAATGGCCTTCTCCTTGATTTGGCGAACCCGTTCTCGGGTCAAGTCGAACCGCTCTCCGATTTCCTCCAGCGTCATCGGATGTTCGCCGTTCAAACCGAAATAGAGGCGAATGACGTCCCCTTCCCGCGGGGTCAGCGTGCGCAAGGACCGTTCGATTTCCTTTCGCAGCGATTCGTTCATCAGATCGGTGTCCGGAGCAGGGGAATCGCCTGTCCGCATCACGTCGTACATGGTGCTCGAACTGTCGTCGCCGTCTTTCAAGGGAGCGTCCATCGAGACGTGCCGCCCCGAGTTCTTCATGCTCTGCTTGACTTCATCGAGGGTCATGTCGAGCATCTCGGCAAGTTCAGCTGCCGTAGGCGGCCGCTCGAATTCTTGCTCAAGCTTCGCAAAGGCCTTGTTGATCTTGTTGATTGAACCGATTTTGTTCAACGGAAGACGGACAATGCGGCTTTGCTCGGCCAATGCTTGCAGAATGCTCTGACGAATCCACCAAACGGCATATGAGATGAACTTAAAGCCGCGTGTTTCGTCGAACCGCTGGGCAGCTTTAATCAGGCCCAGATTGCCTTCATTGATCAAGTCTGGCAGCGAAAGTCCTTGGTTCTGATACTGCTTGGAGACAGAGACAACGAACCGAAGGTTTGCTTTCGTGAGCTTTTCTAAAGCGGCTTGGTCTCCGGCCTTGATGCGCCGGGCAAGCTCCACTTCCTCTTCAGCGGTGATCAGATCGACACGTCCGATTTCCTGCAGGTACTTATCGAGCGAAGCAGTTTCTCTGTTCGTGACCTGCTTCGTGATTTTAAGCTGCCTCATGGAGGTGTGTGTTCAGAGGATTGAGCGAATGAAAGGTAAGCGAAAGGTCAACAGTGCGGAACAGGGAAGGATCAGTCCTCCACCGGACGCGGGCGTTCAGCGCGCGGTCCACGCTCGCGGTCACGCGGTCCACGGTCCCGGTCTCCCCGGTCACGTGGCCGTTCTTCCCGCTCGACGTAGCCTTCGGGCTTCGGCATCAACGCGCGGCGGCTGAGCTTTATTTTCCCCGTTTTCGGGTCACGGCCTACCACTTTGAATTTGACCACTTCTCCTTCCTTCAGCACGTCTTCAACACGGTCAATTCGCTTCCAGTCGAGTTCAGAAACGTGCAGCAATCCATCTTGGCCAGGAATCACCTCTACAAAGGCACCGTACGGCATAATGCTCTTGACCTTGCCTTCGTACTCCTCTCCGATCTCGACGTGTGGCGGGAAGGCGATGGCACGCACGCGCTTCACAGCAGCGTCGATGGCGGCCTTGTCGGACGCCGCGATTTCCACCACGCCTTTGCCATCTCGATCCTCAATGGAAATGACTGTTTTCGTTTCGGCTTGAATTTCTTGGATGATTTTTCCGCCCGGACCGATGATCGGACCGATGGATTCACCAGGGACTTCAAACGTGACAATGCGCGGTGCATGCGGCTTGTAGTCCTCACGTGCTTCCGAGATTTCCGTCAACATGGCCTGACGGATGTGATGACGTCCCTGGCGCGCTTGCTCGAGGGCTTCGCGCAATTGCGTAAAGCTCAGCCCCTTGATTTTGATGTCCATCTGGCATGCCGTGATGCCATCGGCTGTTCCACAGACCTTGAAGTCCATGTCTCCGAGGTGGTCTTCATCTCCGAGGATGTCGGACAAGACCACGTACTTCCCAGAACCCTTGTCGGTAATCAAGCCCATCGCGATGCCCGAGACGGGTGCCTTGATGCGCACACCGCCATCGAGGAGGGCCAAGGTGCCGGCGCACACGGTAGCCATGGACGATGAACCGTTGGATTCGAGAATCTCGCTGACGATGCGGATTGTGTAAGGGCACTCCTCAACCGGCGGGAGTACCGGCTTCAGGGCACGGAGCGCCAAGTTGCCGTGACCGATTTCGCGGCGGCTCGTTCCACGCAGAGGACGTTCTTCTCCGGTCGAGAACGGAGGGAAATTGTAGTGAAGCAGGAACTTCTCCGTCTTACGAACGAGTGCACCGTCGATGAGCTGTTCATCCATTTTCGTGCCCAGCGTCAGCGTGGTCAACGATTGGGTTTCGCCCCGCGTGAAAATCGCACTGCCGTGGGTACCGGGCAGGTAATCCACTTCGGTCCAAATGGGGCGGATTTCGTCGGGCTTGCGGCCGTCGAGGCGCACGTGCTCGTTCAGCAGCAAATCACGGACAGCTTTCTTCTGGGCGTCTGAGATGTACTGCTTCAGCATGAAGGACTTGGTGGTCCTCACATCCTCGTCTAAAGTGCTTACAAACTGTTCTTTGATGGTAGAGAAGGCTGCTTTGCGCTCTTCCTTGCCGGAACCCGATTTTGCGGCCTCGTAAAACGCGGGGTAGAGTGCACCGTTGACGAGGGAGCGCAATTCTTCGTCGTGCTTCTCGTGCACGTACGCACGCTTGTTTCCGAAGTGGCCCGTTTTCTTGGCCAAATCAATTTGGGCTGCACACTGCACCCGAATCGCGGCGTGGGCAAATTCGATGGCATCCACCATTTCAGCTTCGCTCACTTCACGCATTTCGCCCTCGACCATGACGATGCTGTCCTCAGAACCGGCCACCATGATGTCCATGTCGGCGCGTTCGAGTTCGGACCGCAGTGGATTGATGACAAACGCCCCATCCACTCGAGCGACCCGCACTTCAGAAATCGGACCGTCAAAGGGGATGTCACTCACGGCGATGCAGGCAGAGGCAGCGAGGCCGGCCAAGCTATCGGGGAGCACTTCTGCATCCGCAGACATCAGCTGGATCATCACCTGCGTTCCCGCATGGTAATCTTCAGGGAATGTGGGCCGCAATGCACGGTCTACCAAACGCATCACGAGAACCTCGTTGTCGGATGGGCGCGCTTCGCGTTTGAAGAAACCGCCGGGGAATCGTCCAGCCGCAAAGTACTTTTCGCGGTATTCGACGGTGAGGGGCAGAAAATCAACCTCATCGCGGACTTCATGGCTCGACACCACAGTGGCGAGGAGCATGGTATTGCCGGAGCGTACCACGACCGAGCCGTGGGCTTGCTTCGCGAGTTTGCCTGTTTCAATGGTGATCTCGCGGCCGTTCCCGAGATCAATGGAGGTGGTGTGAACCGTGTAATTCATCGTGTCTTCATGTCATCTGCCTGCCCGTTGCAGGCATAGGGAGAAAAAAAGAGAAGGCAATTGCGTGAATTGCCCTCTCCTTGTAGTGTCTGGATATCAGCGGCGCAATCCAAGTTCCGCCACGATTGCCCGGTACCGGCTGATGTCTGTTGACTTCAGGTAATCGAGCAATTTCCGGCGCTTGCCGACCAACTTGATCAGCGCACGCTGGGTATTGAAATCTTTGCGGTTTTGCTTCAGGTGCTCCGTAAGGTGTGCAATGCGGTAAGAGAACATTGCAATTTGGGCTTCTGAGCTCCCCGTGTCTTTCGCGTCCTTCCCGAACTTCGTGAAGAACTCGATTTTCTTTTGTGCGTCTAGGTACATTTCGAAATCGCTTGGATGTTCGTGATGTGAGATATAAGGCGGCAAAGGTAGGTGGGTTCAGAGTCACTTCCAAACAACCACTGTCCGCAATCTTCAGTCCCGTTTCGGGTCGTGCATGGCGCGCATTAAAAAAGCCAACTTTGCCTTGAGTTCCTTGCGCTCTACGATGGCATCGAGGAAGCCGTGTTCGAGCAAGAATTCCGAACGTTGAAAGCCCTCAGGCAAGTCGCGTCCGATCGTTTCTTTCACCACGCGCGGACCTGCAAAGCCTATGAGCGCGTTCGGCTCGGCAATGTTCACGTCTCCGAGCATAGCAAATGAAGCCGTCACCCCACCGGTCGTCGGGTCGGTGAGTACGGAAATGAAGGGCAGACCTTCTCTCGCGAGCAAACTGAGCTTTGCGCTTGTTTTTGCCATCTGCATGAGGCTGTGTCCGGCTTCCATCATGCGCGCACCGCCGGATTTGCTGATGCATACGAAGGGGCACTGCTTTTTGATGGCGTGGTCGATGCCTCGGGCGATCTTCTCTCCTACCACGGCGCCCATGGACCCTCCGATGAACTCGAAGTCCATGCAGCTGATCACGACGGGCATGCCGTCCAAATCCCCGGAGGCTGTTCGGATGGCATCGGTGAGTCCGGTTTTCTTTTGGGCCTCGATCAGTCGCCCCGTGTACGCCTTCGTGTCGACGAAGTGCAGCGGATCCGCGGCCTGCAGCTTCGGTGCGATTTCGCGGAATTTCCCGCCATCGAACAGCAGTTGGAAATACCCTGCACTGCCCATCCGGTCGTGGTGTGCACACGTCGAGCAGACCAACAACGAATCGGCGTGTTGCTGGGAAGTGACTACGGTTTTGCACGTCGGACAGCGGTGCCAGGCTCCCTCCGGGATTTCCTTCTTCTCTGTGCTCTTTGTCGTGATGCCCTCTTGGCTGCGCTTAAACCATCCCATGGCGTTCGGTTGTGGGGCCAAATGTAGGCTGTTCCCCTGTGACCTTAGAACGGTTGACCGATCCCCAGGTGCACCGCGCCGGCAAGCGGGCCCTGCCCGATCCACCGGCTGCCTTCGGGTTTGCCGGGGTCATGTGCCCGGAGTCCCCCGTCGATTCGAAGGAGAAAGAAACCGAAGTCGAGTCGCACACCTACACCGAAGTCAGCGGCGATGGAAGCCCATCGGCCGGCACCGTTCCAGGTGGATTTGGCCGGCGCATCGCCGGTAAGCCACACATTGCCAGCTTCTGCGAAAATCGCGAGCCCCCACAGGTCTGTCACACTTTGGCGAAACTCCGCATTCGCTTCGATCCGCAAGTCGCCGAGCCCCTTGATCACACCGTCTTGGGCCTCTCCTCCCCCGGTGCTGCCGGGCCCTAAATCCCTTGTGGCCCAACCGCGTAGACCGTTGACACCGCCCCCATAAAACGAGCGGTCGTACGGCAAGGTTCCCAAGTTCGCCCCCGGCAATCCCACTCCTGAAAACACCCGCATGGCGAACGAACCCGTGCCGGAGGAGGCAGGCGCCCACCGGGCTTCATTTTCAACGCGGAAGTATTGGGCAAACGGTACGCCAGCCACGCGCATCCGATCCGCGTCATCCCTGGGCAACCCGAGTGCGGGCCCGAGGGCACGCAAAGCCTGCCCAGCCCATTCGACTGAAATGCGGTTGCTGCCCCTGCCCTTCGCCCACCCTGTTCCCCACGTGATGCGAGAAAGCAGGGCTGCATAATCCTGGAATCTGCTCGTCAAGAAGGCGTTGTCCTCGCCTGCAAGCCAGGCTTCAAAGGCAGAAGTGGGCGCGATATCCGTAAAAGTCGCTTCGAGCACATCGATTTGGACGGTGCTGTTCCGTTCAGGATTTTCCACCCAACTGAATCCGTGTCGAGCCGCGAGTGTCTTCCGGAGGTAGTCCGGACGTGACTCCCGCCGAAAGGCCGCCGCCGCTTCGGTCCGCGGTGCGCTCGAAGGCCGGAAGCGGTCCAACGCAAACGGCGGCACCCCCGGGATAGAATAGCGGAACTCAGCGGACCATTCGCCGCTGTTCGGAACGAGCGATGCTTCGGTGTAACTGAACGGGCGCGTAGAGAGGATCCCCCCAGAAAAGGCCATTTCGAGCACGTCACCCCTTCCACTGGCGTTCCGGTCCGTCCACGTCATCCGGGCCAGTGGACCGTACCGGGCATCGGTCCGGGTGAAGTCGATTTCTGCTGCCCAACCCAGCCGCGGGCGTGGCGCAATCCGAACTTCGACATCCAGCAACTCCCCGTCAGGATGGCCCGCAGCCTGCACGGTAGGGATTTCGACGCGGGCCACGGCCGGCAAAGCCATCAAGCGGCGGTAACTCTGTTCGAGCACTTGGCGGTTGTAGCGCATGCCGGATTCAGCGGCGATGCAGTGGGCGAGCAATTCCGGCCGCAGCGGTTTTCGTCCAAACGCCGCGTCTTGCACTATGCGGATTGCTCCGAACCGCGCCCTGCGGTGTGGAATCGGTGACGCTTCCGGACCGGACGCAAGCGCCCGCGGCAAGATCACCAACTCCACGTCAACCCCCCGCTCCACTGCCCCGGAACGCTGCAAGGTGTCTGCGACCACTTTCACATAGGCCTCATCAAATCCTGCGAATCCTGCGGCCTGCACGGCCGAGGCGATGCGGGCGCGTTCAGCTTCAAGATTGCGCACGTCGAACGGATCTCCGGGTACAATTCCGCATCCGGCTTTCACCAGGTCCGCAGAAATGCCGGTTCCTTCGGTGGAAAAGCGCACAGAACGCACGGTCCACAGCGGGCCACATTCGATGCGGTAGTGCATCCGGATGCCTCTGCCTCGCACCGTGTCGGGACGAACCGAAACGCTGGCCCCCAAGAACCCGGTTTCTCGGGCTACCGCCTCGAGGCTCATGCGGGTCCTGTCCGTCGCTTCCACATCCACAACGGCCGGCGGTTCTCCGAACCCTACCGCGACAGCGTATCGCAGGCCTCCAGGCGGCTTGCCCCGTTCTGATCGGCGTTGCAGGGCCCTATCCAAGCGTTCAGGATCTACGAGGGCATGGGCCCGCGCATGCAGTCGGATGCCGAAGGTGCGTCGGTCCGCTTTTTGGCGGATGTAGGGTGTGGTTTCGGGGACGGCCCCGGAAAATCCGGAATCGGGCAGGTTCCATTCCACCTGATTTTCAACTAAAACGTGGGCATCTGCCGGAAGGTGCCTGGTGGGGTGGCATCCCGTTGTGGCGGCGATCGCCACCGCTGCAACGTACATTCGGACACTCGCCCGCAATACCATGCCTACCCGCCACGAAGTACTCGCAGTTCGCGCGCTCAGAGACCGCAGCGCGCGCAACGTGGAAGGTGTAGTGGTGGTGGAAGGCGTCAAAGGGGTAGCTGAGCTGTGCAGAAGCGGGTGGAAGGTTGTGCGAATTTACGCGGTTCACGAGCGGAGTGCGGACATTCCGACGTCCCATGCGGCGTGTGCGGAGCTGTGCAGCCCGCGCGACATGGAACGCATGAGCAGCTTGAAAACGGCCCCGGGCATCTTGGCACTTGCCGAGAAGCCGGCAGCACGCGTCCGTCCTCTGGAGTTGGAAGCAGCTTGCCCGGTCATTCTCGGTTTAGATGGCATCGCGGATCCGGGCAACCTCGGCACACTGGTGCGGACCGCATTGTGGTTCGGCTGTGCGGAAGTTTGGGTGGACCAGCGGGGGGCCGACCCGTGGTCGGCCAAATCCATTCAGGCCGCGATGGGGGCAGTGTTCCACATCCCGGTCACCGAATGCAACTTGGCGCATCAGGTCCAGTCATCTTCTCTCCCGTGCTGGGTCCTGGACGCGCACGGGACGGACTTGGCCTCCCACCGCTGGGATCCGTGCATCCTGGTCGTCGGTTCGGAATCGCACGGCCCTGCACCGGCCATGCGGACTGCAGCGACAGGTACACTTGCGATTCAGGGCAGTGGTCAGGCCGAATCCCTGAATGCTGCAGTAGCCGGAGGCATTGCGCTTGCCTTTGCAGCCCGCGCATTGACCCAAGGTTGAGCGGTCATCGCACACCACGCTGCGACAATGGTTTCTTCGCTGAAGTCGGTGTCTTCTTGTACATACGCCACAACCGATGCAAGCCGCGATTCGCAGGCCCAACGGACAGCTTCAGGACCCCGCCATGCCTCGCCCGCTGCCCGGGTAGCTGCCCATTCGTGTGACGGAAACGGCACATACCCCGCATGGATCCTCCGATCTATTTCAGCGGCGAGCAGATTTGCCGGCCTTCCCGGTCCCTCTACCCAAGAGACCTGCGGCAGAATGCGCACGCAGATGTCTCCTTTCGGACCGAGCAGCCCCAGCCGCATGCTCCGCTCATCTTCACCCGCCACTTTTGCATAGTTTCCAGAGGATGCAGACCGCATCAGCATTTCCCGCACCTTCATGGCATCGCAGGGATCCCATTCATACGTCAGGCAAACGGGATGCACACGCAAGGCATTCCACGCATTTTGACCGCCTCCGTCAAGCAGCATGCGTATCAATGCAGGAGAAGTCCGGTCATCGCCATCCTTTGCGCGGCCTTCCCGCTGTGCAAGCCAAACGCTGGCCGAACGCTCCAACACCGCTTCCCGCACATACGCGGCCACTTCTGCACTGCGCTTGAGTTGTTCCCGCGGCGTTCCGCCCCGCTGCACGATGAAGCTCTTGTTCAGACGCACCAATTTCTCCACCCACGGCAACCGCAGGAGGTTGCTTCCGATGCCGATTTCAGTGGTCGTGAACCCGCGTTGGAGCAGTGCGATGTTCACCAAGGAAGGGTCAAGTACGATGTCCCTGTGGTTCGAAATAAACAGCGCACCTTCTGCATTGAACTCCTCCGGGTATTCGAAGTGCACTTCCCCAGCGGTGTGGAGCAAAAGCACGTGGATAAGCGGTTGCGAAATGCGTGCCTGAAACTCTTCCACCGATGTGACTTGCTCGAGGGCAGTAACCAATTCCGACACCGCTACGGTTCCTAGCATGCCGTCCAACTCTGTATGCCAGTCCACTTCATTGCGCAGAAACTCAGCTGCTGCGGGCACTTCGGCATCCTGTAGCGGACGCATGTGGGCAAGTAGGTCGGTCGGCATGCATGCGTGAATTCGGGCGCAATTTAGGCCGCCTACCTTTGGCACATGGATTTTGCCTCGCTCCGTCTCCGCCCTAACGCTTGCAAGGCGATAGCTGAGGCAGGTTTTTCGGAACCCACTCCCATCCAGGTGCTCGCCATTCCGCCGCTTCTCGCCGGGGCGGACCTCATCGGAATTGCCCCCACGGGCACGGGGAAAACCGCTGCATTCCTGCTGCCCGTTTTGCAGCAGTTGAGCCATGCCCAAGGAAACGTTCCCCGGGCTGCCGTGCTTGCCCCGACGAAGGAACTGGTGGTGCAGCTTTACCACGAGGCCGTACGTTTTGCAGCATTTACCGACCTGCGCATCTGCGCGTTGTACGGAGGAGTCGGGCCGCAAATCCAAGCCGCGACCTTGGCACAAGGACAGGACCTGGTCGTCGCCACTCCCGGGCGGTTTTGGGAACTCTACCGCAAGGAAGCCCTCCTCGTGAAGAAAATCGCAACGGTTGTGCTCGATGAAGCGGACCGGATGATGGACATGGGGTTCATGCCGCAGCTCCGGCAACTTCAGGAGATTCTTCCCAGAAAGCGTCAAAACATCTTGTTCAGTGCAACTTTTCCAGCCCGTGTGGAGCGACTTGCGGATGAGTTTTTGCTTTGGCCTGTGCGCGTAGAAGCCGCTCCGCAGGCCACGGCTGCAACGAATGTCATCCAGCAAGTTGCGTTCCTCCCGAATTTCCCTGCAAAACTCGGCTACATCCGCCACGTGGCTTCTGCCCTCGAGCCGGAACACAGGATGCTGGTGTTTGTACGGGAAAAGCAACAAGCAGAGGCTGTCGCGCGCCAACTCGAGCACCTCCTTCCCGGGGGAGTGCGCACTTTGCACAGCAACAAAGCACAGCATACCCGCATGAACGCCATGGAGGCATACCGCAGCGGAGCGGTTCGCTGCCTGATCAGCACGGACGTGTCCAGCCGCGGAATCGACGTTCCGGAAACGGAGATCGTCATCAACCTCACGGTCCCTCGAGATCCACTCGACTATGTTCACCGCATCGGTCGCACAGGCAGGGCACACCGCACGGGCCGTGCAATTACCCTGGTCGATGCGGGAGAACGGTATGCCTGGGAACGCATCGAGGCCCATCTCGGAAGCCGCCCGGAGCGACTTGAATTGCCTGCAACACTTGACGTGGCAGAAACATCTCCGGCAGAACGAAAGGAGCAGGCGCGCGCAATTGACTTCGAACGGCGGCGGCTTGACCCGACCTACAAAGGAGCTTTTCACGAAAAGAAGCGCAAGCCCGGATCCTCATCAGCTCCCCGCGGAAGGAGGCGCTGACGGTGTCAGCGGCCGCACACCGCACTCCTCGACCACGTACCCCTCTTCGTAGCACATCACGGCAAGCCGTCCATCCGGCAGCGTGGAAAGGTGCGTGTGAAAATTGAAGTCAAACCCTTGGCGGCGCAGCCAGCGGAATGTTTCATCCGCTGGACGTGCATCCAAGGCCTCCGAGCGGGCACGTTTGAGCAACGAACGGTTGCGCTGCAACGTGCGGTCGACCTCGTGCAGAACGGGATGTGGCACAAGCGTCTTCCGGTGGTGGCGCAAGCGGCAGGCGTCATCGCAAAACCGCTTGTCGGTTCTGCCTTCGGTGAGCGGTGCGCTACAATCAACGCACGTGCGACGGGGGGAAAGAAAGGAAGCCATGCCGCGAAGAAGCAGCACCCATTGCGTGCATGTGCGGTCGAATTTGCAGCCGCACGGTTCTCTTTTACGGCCGTGGCGCGAGCGCCTCATCTAGCCTGCGCAACGCTCCGCGGACCACTTGGGTCAGACCGGCTTCGCTTGCTTGGGCGACCTGAACAATTTCCTCGATCCGGAATGGCGCAAGCCGATCCGGATCGCATTCGTCGGTGATGACGCTGATGGCGGCGCACGGAAGGCCCATGTGGGCGCAAGCAATGACTTCAGGCACCGTGGACATGCCCACCGCATCTGCACCGATGGTTCGGAGGTAGCGGTATTCTGCGCGCGTTTCGAGACTGGGGCCGGGAACACTCGCGTAAACACCGGATTCAAGGGTGAGTCCGCATTCGGCCGCAGCGGCATGCAGCGCAGCTTGCAGCCCCGGATGGTAGGGGGCACTCATGTCGGGAAACCGATCGCCCAGCGCGTCGAGGTTCGGGCCACGCAGCGGGTGCTCCGGGAGCAGGTTGATGTGGTCATCGATGCAGAGCAGGCTGCCTTTCAGCAGGCCCGGGCGCAGTCCTCCGGCTGCATTGGACAGCACGACAGCTCGGGCACCGAGCAGTCGGCTAACACGCACAGGCATCGTGATTTGGTCCATTCCATAGCCTTCGTAGTAGTGGAATCTACCTTGCCAAGCGAGCACCATGCGGCCCTCGAGTTCGCCGTAGAGCAATTTGCCGAAATGGTATTCCACGGTAGCCACGGGAAGGTGTGGCATTTGGTTGTAGCCCAGCGTGATGTGAGGCGTGATGTGGCGGGCCAAATCGCCCAAGCCGGTACCCAGCACGAGGGCACAATCCACTTCTTTGATTCCGCGCTCTCTGAGGTAGCTGGCCAGCTCCTCCAGGTGTTCCATCGTGTGCATGGGTTCTGATTCAGGAATGCCAAAGTTCGGGACAGCACCCCGAACTTCGCGGCATGGCGCATTCAAAGCTGAACACCGAAGGATTCGACGTCGCCGTAATCGGCGCGGGAACCATGGGCGCGGGCATTGCCCAAGTGGCCGCGCAAGCTGGCCATCCCGTCGTGCTGATCGATGCATCTGAAGCCGCTCTTTCCCGGGCGGAGCACGCGTTGAATCAAGTCTTTGCCGGACTCGTGGCGAAGGGCAAGCGCACGCAGGCGGAGGCCGATGCCGTGCTTGCCCGCATCCGTTTCGCCGGACAGATAGAGGCCATTGCGGGGGCAACGTTGGTGATCGAGGCCGTGGTCGAACGTGCTGAAGTGAAAGCGGAATTGTTTGCCCTTGTAGAGACACTGGTTCCTGAGGATGCTGTGCTTGCGACGAATACATCATCTCTCGCCGTTACGGGGGTCGCTGCGGCATGCAAGCGACCGGAGCGCGTAATCGGCCTGCATTTCTTCAATCCGGCACCGCTCATGGCGTTGGTCGAGGTAATCCCTGCGCTCCAAACGGATCCAGCACTTGTGCCCGCCTGCGCGGACCTCATGCACCGGTGGGGCAAAGAACCTGCGGTCGCACGCGACACTCCCGGTTTTATCGTCAACCGCGTGGCGCGGCCCTACTACGGGGAGGCACTGCGGTGCGTGGAAGAGGGCACAGCCACTCCGGATGCCGTGGACGGCGCGATGCGGCAGCTCGGTTTCCGCATGGGCCCGTTCGAATTGATGGACCTCATCGGCAACGACGTGAACTTCGCGGTCACCTCGACCGTGTTTTCCGCGAGCTTTCATGACCCGCGGTACCGCCCGAGCATTTTGCAAGAGCGGCTCGTGCAAGCGGGTTGGCTGGGGAGAAAGTCGGGCAAGGGACACTACGACTACGCGACCGGCAACCCTGTGATTGAACCGCGCGACCTGCCTGAGGTCAGCGACCGGATTTTGGCGATGCTCATCAACGAGGCGGCCGATGCCGTGTTTTGGGGCATCGGCACGCCTGAAGACGTGGACCGTGCCATGGTACGGGGTGTGAATTACCCACGGGGACTTTGTGCCTGGTCCGATGCCCTCAGCCCGGACTGGACGGTGGACCGGTTGGATGCGCTGCATGCCCGTTACGGCGAAGACCGGTACCGCTGTTCTCCCCTCCTGCGCGATCAGGTGTTGCGCGGAACGCGGTTTTTCTGAAGCGATGGCCTCAACGGGCCGGGACAAACCGGCGTATTCCGCACAAGGTGTGGGTGTAGTTGCCGGTTTCTGCATGGACGATTCCGGCCATGTCGAGGGCGTCCTCCCGCACCTCCCCTGAAGCGTGTAGGATGGCTGCAGAGCCCTGGCAAATGCCGACGTGGATCACTTTTCCAGCGGCATTCTGGAAAAATGCAACGTCTCCATGCAGGCGGTGCTCGGGTGCGACTGGGCTTCCGCAGTGAATTTGGTCTGCCGCATCGCGCGGCAGTGCGATGCCCAAGGCAGCGAACACCTGCTGCACCAGACCGGAGCAGTCCACCCCCAGCTGCGACTTTCCACCCCACCGGTAGGGAACCCCGCGCCATTCGGCCGCGGTTGACGCTGCACACGTGCGCTGGACCGGCGGTGCACCTTGCCTGACCAACGTGCTCGTGCCCAATCCGAATCGCCCCCCTCCGAGGTCGTTCAACGTCGCCCCCCACGGAAGCTGCATCGGTGTGCCCCCAGCTTCGCGAATCCAAGCAGTCCCGATTTCAAACCACTGCACAGGCGAGCCGAGCACACCCGGTGCGAGCTGTTTGCGGTCGCACCATCCGCGGTATCCGTCGCGCACCGCCTGCACAGCGACCCAAGGGCCCTCACCCTCCTCTTCCACCGCGACCGGTTCACCCGCCAACAGTTCACTTACAAGCTCAGCGCGGTCATCTGCTGCGACGCGCAAAGGAGCCAAGGGCACCGCCACATGCGCCCGGTAGGCCATCACCCGAGGGCTTCGATGCAGAGTGCGGAAGCCCCTCCTCCGCCGTTGCAAATTCCTGCAGCACCGCGTGTGAGTCCCCGGCGGCGAAGTGCATGCAACAAGGTTACCACGATCCGGGAGCCGCTGGAACCGAGGGGATGGCCTAAAGCGACAGCGCCTCCGTTGACGTTCACACGGGTCGGGTCAAGCCCGAGCAACTGCATGTTCACCAGTCCCACGACGGCAAAGGCCTCATTGAGTTCCCACAAATCGACCGCGTCCACCGTCCAGCCCGCCCGTTTGAGTGCCTTGGGTACTGCCAGTGCTGGAGCCGTTGTGAACCACTCGGGTGCATGGGCCGCATCCGCAGCCGCTACCACCTTTCCCAGCGGAGTTAAACCGTATGTCTTGAGCGCAGCTTCAGAACACAGCACCACAGCACTCGCGCCATCGTTCAGCGTAGAGGCGTTCGCTGCGGTCACCGTTCCGGAGGGTGAGAAGACCGGGCGAAGACTGGGGATTTTATCGAGGACCACATTGCGGTATTCTTCGTCTTCGCTTACCTGCACCGGGTCTCCCTTGCGCTGGGGGACCGCAACCGGCACAACTTCGTCGGCAAAGGCACCCGACTGCCAAGCTTCGGCCGCCCGGGTGTAGCTCGCAATGGCGAAGGCATCTTGCGCTTCTCGCGAGATGCCATGTGTGGCAGCGCAGGCATCCCCGCATGTGCCCATGTGCTGGGAACTGTACACATCGGTCAGCCCATCGTGGAGCATGCCGTCGGTGAGCTGCAGGTGGCCTAACCGGGCGCCTTCGCGGGCGCGGAGGAAGTGCGGAACCTGGCTCATGTTCTCCATCCCTCCTGCTACCACCACATCCGCTTCGCCGAGTGCAATGGATTGGGCTCCAAGTGCGATGGCCTTCATGCCGCTCGCACACACTTTGTTCACTGTGGTGCAAGGAACGGTGTTCGGGAGGCCGGCCTTGAGTGCAGCTTGGCGGGCCGGCGCTTGACCGACACCTGCCTGCAATACCTGGCCCATGAAGACCTCATCCACTGCATCGTTCGGGATGCCAGACCGTTCGAGGGCAGCGCGGATAGCAACGGCCCCGAGTTCAGGTGCAGAAAGCGCAGCGAGTTTGCCTAAAAAACTCCCCATCGGGGTGCGAACGGCAGATGCGATGTAGACGGTAGAGGCCATGGCGGTGATTTTGGGCCAAAATTAACGGGAGTTGGCGGTTTGAATCGGGGGCTGCAACGGATTTGGCATACCCCTTGCACAAGTCCACTCGACAAGCAGCATTCCGCACAGGCGGAAAAGGCATCGCAAGTTGATTTGGTTTAGGTTAAGCAAGCGCCGGGAAACGTCCCGGCGTTTGTCGTTTCTATGCGGTGCAACCCGTGCCTCCTGACTGACGTACGAGGGAGCACAAAAGGCATTTTCATGGAACCCTACGGCATCCCCATGCAGCATCCCCCCACCGTGCTGGAGCAGTACAAAGCGCTCATACGCCACGTGCACGGGGAGCCCGTGATGTTGCGCCGGGCGATGCGGCTCGCTTTCCGCTCGCTCTCACCGGTTGAGTCTCGGGAGCTGCGGGATTGGATTTCGGCGCGGTATGCGCTTTGAGTTTTCCCCCGCGCATCAGCGTGAGGAACTCCCGTGGAACACGGGATTTCAGTAGAATTTCTTCTCCGTCGGGACCGGTGATGTTCACCTCGAACAAGTGAATCCCGGAACGCCCCATGGGATCAGGGGCTTCCTTGCCCTTGCCGATTAGGACCGTATTCAGCCGCCGAAGTCCACCGAGCAGGGCCGGTACGTGGTCGGGATCCGCTTCCACGCGCAGCAGCGTGTAGCGTTCGTTTGCACGCATGGCCCGGTACGGATACGCCCGCACACTTCGCCCCTTCTCGGCCTGTTCGAGCACTGTGATGTCCCCATCGACGGGGACAGCACCTTCCACGATGAGGTACATCCGCTTCGGAAATGCGGCCCAATGGCTTTGCAAGTGCGCCCGCCAGCGGCGGTCTTTTGCAATGATGGAAATGCCCGAGGATTCCATCTCGATGCGGTTGACAAAGTGCAGATCCGTGCATGCTGGGCGCGCCGCAGCCAGCCATTCACGCATCCTGCTGTAGGCGGATTTGACCTGCGGCCGGGGCGAGGCGAAAACCCAGCCAGCTGGTTTGATGTAGGCGATGAGGTGTTCGTCTTCGTGGATTACTTCAAAGGGCGGGTCGACAGCTGCCACGGGCTTCGTGGCCTTGGGAGCGCGCACCGGAGCTACATCGAAGTCTTTTTTCGGCGCAGCCCCCCAGGCTACTTTTTGGCCCGGAGCAACGGCCGCAGATGGAATCCGCAATGGCACTCCGTCCACAGACACCTCACCTGCCTTGATGGATTTCCGAGCGCGTGTGTTCGTCGCGAATCCACAGGTCCCTACCAGGAATTCGAGCAGCGTGCCCGGGGCATCGACAGTTTTTCGGTTCATCGGGCGAAGGTAGGGCGGAGGAAGCGAAGGCCCCCAGCAGGTGCTGGAAGCCTTCGCAAAACGGTGCGCCCGCCCTCCCGGTACCGGGACGGGTCGCCGAACTAGCGTACACGTCTCCGAACTCAAAAGTCGTCCGCCGCCCACTCCGTTTTCCACCGACGATGAACAGATTGTTCACTCGTTATCCACAATTGTACCTTCGGGCCATGGAAGCGCATGGAACGTCGTGGTCCGAGTGGCTGCTTGCTCGGTGGAGCGGGAAGCCGGTGGAGCTAGCTCCTGCTGAGGTCGTAGGGGTGCTGGGAGTGGGGTTGGCTGCGGCAGCGTTGGGATGGTGGCTGCTCCGGGTAGTGCTGGGCTGGACACTTCGGGAACTGAAGCGCTCGGTCGATGGTGCTCCTGAATGGGACATCATGAACGGGGCTTTCCTGAACCGCTTGGCATTTTTTCTTCCCCTGGTGGTGTTCGGGATGGCCTCTGATGCAGCGCTCGCATCTTTCCCAGTAGGTCACCTCTTTGTCAGCAGGACGCTTCGGCTGATCGGAATCGTGAATGCTGTCCTGGTGGTGTTCGCTTTGCTCAATGGGTTTCGCACGGCGTTTGCGGATGTTGCCTCCCTCCGGGATAAGCCCATCAACAGCTATGTGCAGGTGGGTAAAATCATTGTAGGCCTGCTGGCATCGCTTGCGCTGGTGGCCACGTTGAGCGGCCAGTCAGTGGGGGTTATTCTCGGGAGTTTGGGTGCTGCAACCGCCATCATTTTGTTGGTTTTCAGGGATGCGCTTCTCGGCCTGACGGCCAGCGTCCAAATGAGTACCGGAGACCTCGTTCGCCTCGGGGATTGGGTTGAGTTGGACAAATTCGGTGCGGACGGGACCGTCGTGGAAATCAACTTGACCTCGGTCAAAGTCCAAAACTGGGACCTGACCTACACGGTCATTCCCGCCTACGCAGTGATCTCCGAGTCGTTCAAAAACTGGCGGGGAATGCAGGAAGGAACAGGGCGCAGAATCAAGCGTCACCTCCTGGTGCGGAGCACTTCGGTCCACTTTGCTTCAGACGAACTTGTAGCGGGACTGCTCAAGCTTGAACTGTTCCGTCCGTGGTTAGAGGAGCGTCAAGCGGAAATCGCACGCGAGAACGCATCTTCTCCAAGCAGCAAAGCACACCCCCTGGGGGGCAGACGCCTCACAAACCTGGGCCTGTTTCGGAATTACGCCATCGCCTACCTCAAGAACACCCCACGCGTTCATTCGCACATGCCCCTTTTGGTCCGTCAACTTCAACCGACGACCGAGGGCATTCCCTTGGAAGTGTATTGCTTCTCCGTTGCAAAAGACTGGGAGGCCTATGAAACCCTGCAAGCGGACCTGTTCGATCACTTGTTCGCCGCCTTGCCACACTTCGGTCTCGAAGCCACCGAGTGGACGCCGGGACCGAAAGGATAATTACCCTTCCGTCGAGGAACCGAGCGTATGGTAGACGTTTTGAACGTCGTCGTCCTCTTCGATGCGTTCAAGGAGTTTCTCCACTTCGGCAGTGGCTACCGCATCGAGCTCCTTTGTCAAACTTGGAATGCGATCGAGGCCCGATTCAAGGATTTCGATGCCCATTTCTTCAAGGACTTTTTGGAGCGCCCCGAACGCTTCGAACGGTCCGTACACGACGATGGCATCGCCGTCTGCTTCGACCTCTTCCGCACCGAAGTCGATCAACTCCAACGCGAGTTCATCTGCATCGCGACCGGTACCGTCGAGCTTGAAAAAGCAGACGTGCTGGAACATGAATTCCACGCTGCCTGAAGTGCCCAACGCGCCGCCTAACTTGTTGAAATAACTGCGGATATTCGCAACGGTTCGGTTGTTGTTGTCCGTGGCTGTTTCGATGAAAATCGCGATGCCGTGGGGGCCGTAACCTTCGAATGTGACCTGTTTGAAGTCGGACGTGTCCTTGTCCGTGGCTTTTTTTATGGCCCGCTCGACGTTGTCCTTCGGCATGTTCGCCGCCTTGCAATTTTGCAGGACAGCCCGAAGGCGTGGATTCATGGTCGGATCGGAGCTATTTCCGTCCTTGATGGCCATGATGATGTCTTTGTTCAAGCGGGCGAATGTCTTCGCCATCGCCGCCCAACGTTTGAATTTGCGTTCCTTCCGGAACTCGAACGCCCTGCCCATGGTATCGGATTTTCGCCCAAATATCCTGCCGGGAACATGAATTTGGTCCGACCTTTGTAAAGGTTTTCGATGACGCAAACGTATTCCGTGCATGAACTCCCGCTTTCTCGTTGTTTCGGCCGCTTGGGCGGTGGTTTGGGCACTGCCGGGTTGCACGCATGCGCCGTGGACGCCATCGGGAGATGAGCCGCCCACAATCGTAGTGGATTGTGATCCTGAAGTGGTTTACTTCCAGCAAGACATTCTGCCGTTGTTGCAAACTGCGTGCGCACAAAGTGGATGCCACGATGCCGCCGCTGCCGATGGCATCCGACTGGACAGTTATGCGGCCATCTTTCAGTCCGGTGAGTCAAACCTCGTCGTTCCGGGGAATCCGGGAGCCAGCGAACTGTGGGAAGTCCTGGTGGAGGACGACCCGGATAAGGTGATGCCTCCACCGCCAGCTTCGCCGCTGACGCCTGAGCAAATCGAGCGCATCTGGGACTGGATCGACCAAGGTGCGTCGAATTTGAGCTGTGATGGGGGCTGCGACACGCTCAATGTCACCTTCGCGGGTACGGTTCAGCCCCTGCTCACGGACCGGTGCGTGTCCTGCCACAGCGGGCCTTCCCCAGACGGTGGTGTCGTTCTATCCACCCATGCGGGAGTCGTTTCCGCGGTCGATACGCGCGATCTACTTGCTGCTGTGCGCCAAACCGGAGGCGGCGTTTCTGCCATGCCTCCATCAGGCACGCCGCTTTCAGCGTGCCAAGTACGTGCCATTGAACTGTGGATTGAAGCGGGGAAACCAAACAACTGATGCGCACTTTCCAGCTGATTTCTGCTGCATCCCTGGCACTCACAGGATGCTATTACGATGTCGAATCGGACCTGTACGGCCCGAGCACGCCGTGCGATACCGCAGCCGTGACCTTTGCTGGACACATTGCCCCGGCAATCGCAGATGCCTGCTCAGGATGCCACTCAGGGGCTTCGCCGGACGGCGGTTTGACCTTGGATGGCCATGCGTCTATTGCTGCGGCCTTCTTGAACGGCGGGGCGCTAGACCGCGTGACCCGTCCGAGTGGAAGTACCGGTTCCATGCCGCCTTCTGGTCCCTTGCCGGCATGTGATTTGGCGTCCCTTGAAGCATGGGTGGCTGCCGGCGCCCCTAACAATTGAAACTTTCACTCCCCATGAGACACATTTTTTTGATCGCCTTGTGTGCTGCCACAAGTGCAGCGACGGCCCAGCAGTTCATGACACGCGCAGGGTCGGTTTCCTTCCACTCCTCCACGCCTGTGGAAGACATTTCCGCATCAAATGCGCAAATGAGTGCCGTATTGAACACCGCAGACGGTGGTTTCGCATTCCAGGTCCCCATCCGCGGATTTCATTTTGAAAAGGCCCTGATGGAGGAGCATTTCAACGAAAACTACATGGAATCCGAGAAGTTCCCGAACGCGACCTTCAAAGGGAACGTGGTCGGCTGGTCGAATGCATGGGCGGATGGCAAGCCGCACCAGGTGCAAGCAAAGGGAAAACTCTCCGTGCATGGCGTCGAGGTCGAGCGGACGATTCCGGCCACTGTTACGTTCAAGGGGGGCAAGTGGGTTGTAGCTGCGCGTTTTGAAATCCCGACGAAGGACCACCGCATCGCCATTCCAGACGTGGTGCGGGAGAAAATCGCTGCTTCGATTCCCGTCACCGTGAATTGCACGTTGGATCCGAAATGACATACCGTCCTGTCGCAGGCTTGCTGCTTGCCGTAGCATTGCCCACGGTGATGTGGGCCCAGCCCGACTTGCTCGATGTGCTCAACGAAGGCATCGAGCCTGCGACTGTGCCCGTGTCCGCTACGTTCAAGGACACCCGCGTCATCAATGTCCAAAGCAACGAAACGGCAGCTTCGGGCGTATTGCATTTCGTCATTGCGCACAGGTTCGGCCGCTTGAACGAGGGGGCCTATGCCCTGTGGGGGCTTGACAATGCATCGATGCGCATGTCGTTCGATTACGGGCTCACGGATCGGCTGCAGTTGGGTGTAGGGCGCAGTACGCTCGGAAAAACGTATGAGGCCACTGCGAAACTGCGGGTGCTTCGCCAAACTACAGGCGGACGCACTTTTCCGATCGGCCTGACGCTGTTCAGCAGCGCATTCTGTACCGGGACTCGGTGGGCGCTTCCGGAGCGTACCAACTACTTTTCATCTCGGCTATCGTTCGTCCATCAAGCCATTTTTTCTCGAAAGTTCACCGATGACCTGAGCGTGGTGGTGGTCCCATCGCTCACCCACCGCAACTTGGTGCCCACTGCTGATGTGGCCCACGATGTGTACACCCTCGGATTGGGCGGACGCTACAAGTTGAACCCGCGGTTCAGCATCAACGGGGAAGCCCACTTTTTCGTGTCAGGACGTTCTGACGCGATGCAGCCCAGCATGTCCCTCGGTTGCGACATCGAAACCGGTGGACACGTCTTTCAGCTGCATGTGACAAATTCGAGCGGTATGTTCGAGTCCGCCTTTTTGACCGAGACCACCGGTACGTGGGGAGGCGGAGATGTTTATTTTGGGTTCAATCTCAGCCGCGTTTTCACCGTGCGCGAACGAAATCCTGCTTGATTCCGTTTGCGATGTAAATTGCGTGTTGCAATGGAATTCAAAAAGAAGATGTATTTCGCACTGGTGGGCATGTCACTCGCCAGCGTTTCGTCCTGCGCAATGACGGCATTTCCATCTGATTCAGCGCGATCGGTGTCCGCGGAGGAACGCAAAAAGTGGGGTCAACAGGGAAATTGGGCGGGATTCGGGGTAGGAACGGGCATTTTCTTGCACCATGCAGACCTGCAATCGTGGGATCCGTGGAGGCTTTTATCCGATGAAGTGATTTTTGAGGCTCCAGCGGCGTGGGAATTGGAAACTGCAAACGTGGCCTCGAATTGGCGTTTAGAGGCAAACCCGATCGAGTATCGACAGCGCATTCTCGGCAACCTCGTTGGAATCACAACTGGTGTCGGTGTGGACTGGTGGCGCGTGGGAATCGACAATGCTTACCGGTGGAACCCTGACACGGCATCGATTGATGTGCAGGCGGTGGGCGGCGGTGAGGTACTGCGCAATCGATTGAACATGGGCTGGGTCCGGATTCCTGTCTTAGCGAGCATTCGAACGGCAAAAGAAGCTGACAAGGGTTTGCACATTGAGGCCGGTGCAGTAGGCGGCTACCGCGTTTTCGGTGTTTTGGCACGCGAAACAAAGACGGGAGGTTCTGTGGTGCGTGAGACTTCCCACGATTTGGCCTTCAATACCTTCCAACTCAACGCACGGGTACTCGTCGGCATTCGCAAAGTGAGCGTTTTCATCGAAGCACCTCTCCTGCCCCTCTTCACAGAAGCCCCCGACCGGTTCGCTGCAGCGGGTACTCTGGGCCTTCATTTCGCCATGCACTGACCCCGTGCGGTTCAGCGAAGCAAGGTAAAGTCACCTGAAAAGGTGCCAAAATTGTCAATGGTCAGGGAATAGTAATAGGTACCCTCAGCGGCTCCTTCACCGTTCCAATCGTTTTGGTAGTTCGAGGATTCAAGCACCAACTGTCCCCACCGGTCGTAGATTTTCAGCAGGTGGTTCGGGAACTGCGGCAGGTACGGGAACTGAAGGGTTTCATTCGAGTCGTCTCCGTTCGGTGTGAAGACATTGACAAACTCTACGGTGCATCCCTCGATGTAGGTGGAGGCAGAAGCTTCATCACCGCACAGACCGGGCAACGTGTAGGTGACTTCGAGCGGCCCTACTCCCGCGGCGAGAAGGTCAATTTCACCCGTGGCTGATGAGATGCAGGCACCGCAATCCGCGGACCAAATGCCGTCCGGCCACCCCGCAGTGGCAAGCCAGGTTTCCGCATCGAGGCAAATCAAGTCTTGCAATTCAATCGTCGCATCGCGTTGGATGGCAACTTCAATTTGCAACGCGTCGGTATCGCTGCAAACCCCATCGATACTGTAGGTTACAGTGTGAGTGCCCGGGCCCGCGGCGGCCGGGTCGAAGACCCCACTGTTTCCGATGCAGTCGCCGCACGAGGCGGACCATGCCCCGCCCGGTTCCGCAGCGAGCACTTGAATCGGCACTTCCGATTCGCAGAGTTCCGGAACCGGCGATAGCGTCGCATTCACGGGTGTGCCGACCTCAACACTTCCAGCGATGTCCTCTGAACACGCCGAGCCAAAGGTGTACACCACATCGATGGTGCCCGGGGCAGTGGCCATGAAAGCACCCGTCATTGCGTTGAGAATGCAGCCCGGACAATCCGAAGAGCTCCAATTTCCAGTTGCGGCGGCTTGAGCATCCGCGGGGATATCTGGATCGAAGACGAAATCTAGCACAGCCTGTTCGCCCAAGCACATGGGATCAACTGGAACAAACGTGCCAGCGAGTTCGGGCAGGATTTCGATTTGTGTTGAGGAAGTAGCAGTGCAGGCAGTCGTGACCGTGTAGGTGACATCCACCGTGCCGGGGCCCGCAGCACCGGGATCCAAGACTCCGTTTGCAAGGCAGGTGCCGCAGGATGCCGACCAGCTTCCACCTTGCGTGGCACCGGTCAAAGCAACGGCCCCCGCCGTTTCACAGACACTTGCAGGCGCAGAAATTGCGGCATTCGGAGCCGCAACGACTTCGATTTGGCCTTCCACGGGCACGTCGCAGGTGCCGTTGAAGTCAAACACCACCGCGTAGGTTCCAGCAACACCCGCAGCGAACATGTCATCCGCAGCGATGCACGTGGAGCAGGTGGGCGCGTTCCAAACCCCACCGATGGAGGTGCCGGGATTCGGAATGTTCGGGTCCAGTGCCCAGACCAACGGGATGGCATCTCCGATGCACACTTCGGTGGCTCCAACATAGGTTCCAGCGAGGTCCGCCGCGATTTCAATTTCCCAAGACATGGAGTCTGCACAGGCTGCATTCGAAACGACATACGTAACAGGCACGAACCCTGCCCCCGCGAGACCGGCATCAAAAATTCCATCCTGAGTAATGCAAGCTCCACACGCCGCGGTCCAATTCCCTCCCGGGACATCGGTGGTCAGCAGTGTGGGCGCGGCATCAGAACACAGGAGTTCTGGCACTTCCCAACTCTGGATAGCTACTCCAGGATTCACCTGAATCGGTGCGGTGGCATTGCCGGTCGGACAAGCCACTTGTGGAGTGAAGGTGATGGTGTAATTCCCTGTGAGCGCAAGGCCTGGTGCAAATACGCCAGATGTCGCATTCATGCATCCGATGCAGTTCGAAGTCCACGTACCAGGGAGGGTGCTTATGAATTGTGCAGATTGACCTGAGCAAACTGCGCTGGGGCCGCTAAGTGTCGCGGTTTGTGGAGGACCCACCTGTACTACCATTGAGGCCGTGCCTGGGCACAAACCTGTTGTGGTGAAGGTGATGGTATGCGAACCTGAGCCAGCAGAATTGGAAAAGAAGTAACCGGTGTTCTGATTTATACACGTACCGCAACTGGCTGTCCAAGAGCCAAATGCAGGTGTAGAGTTGAAGTCAAAATTTGTCCCGACACAGAGATTTGTAGGGCCGATGAAGGTCGGAGTGGGCGTCGTGCCTACGACTACATTGTTCGTAACCACATCGGCGAAGCACGTTCCAGGCACCGAATAGGTCACAGGAAAAGTGCCTGGGCCAGCGAGGCCTGGATCGAAGGTCATGGTGGTGGCATCGAAGCAACCGTTGCAATTGACTTGCCACGTTCCTCCTGGAGTTGAAGGATTGAATGTGACGGGATTGCCGCCACTGCATGGCACTCCAGTCCAGGCAAATGAGGCATCTGCATCACTGACTGCGATGAAGGTGATTTGATCGGTAGCTATCTCCACGTAATCGTTCAAGGTAGGGGCTGGACCTGCATAGCCATTTGCACAAAAGCTTGCATTTCCTGCGTTTCCAGACGCAAGTGTGAAGGTTCCCAATGCTGCCTCCCCGTTCGGCGTTACTGTGAGTGCGGCACTGCCCCAACCGTTGTTTCCGCTGTCTGTCATGTTCACAGTGTAGCAGCCGTTGGGTAAACACACCGTGCCATTGTAGGGGGCTGTTCCACTTGCGTAGGGAACACCGGCAGCGGAGACGATGGTCCACGAAACCTGGGCATTGTTTGTGGCCGTGCCTGCGGAGGTAACCGAAATGCTATGGGTTCCGCAGAACTGACTAGCTGGGAGTACCCCGAGTGCCCCAGTGATGGTGGTTGAAGTGCTCGCACACAGGTCGATTGTAGGGCCGGTGCCGAGCAATTCATCGCCTTCGTACCAAAATGTCAATCCTTCGACTGTTTGGTTGTTCGCAAATCGCCACGCTTTGTTTGTGGCTGACCATTGACCGAAGGTGTAGCCGGTCGGACCGATGCCGATGGTCCCTGTCGCGTTTTGGATGCCGACGACGGTGTTTGGAGGATTGTAGCAAATCGGTTTGTTACCGATGTACACTTCAATCACGTTTGTGCCCTCATACAAAACGATCTGAGCACTCACCTGTTGCGTCGGGCAAAACCATTGGCAAACCGCATCGAAGTTCACCACAAACCGACGGCACGGAGCAACTCCGTACGTTCCTGTTCTGATGCTGCCACAGGTAGCCGGGTTGATGTCATGGTATACGGCGAAAATGGCGGGTTTATCCATGGTCGGATTGGGAACCGGGCCGTTCGGGGTCCAATCGCTAAACCCTGTGGTCGGAGCGACGAACATGAGGTAACCATTTGAAGACACCCACGCATTCGTGTAGGTAGCACCGTAAAACTGGAACGGAAATCCGATCGGAATAGCGGTGGTGTAAGCGTCGTCCGGGAGCGGAAACACCGTTCCTTGGCTGAACGGATAAGGCAGCACATACGGGATTTCTGAAACCGTGTAACTGTTTCCACCCCCTGCCAGCACGGTGGCAACTGCAGGCGCAGTAAGTGTGACGCATGAATCAAGGCAGGTAATCTCCACATCGGGTCCCAAATTGTAGGAGCCAAACGTATTGCAGCCCTGACCAGCCGCCTCAGCGGTTGCAAACAGTATGGCAAACGAGCCCAAGATTCCTATGCGAATGAATCGGTTGCGATAAAAAACCATGGTATAGGTTGAACCTTGTGGGCCAAAAGTGGGTTGCATCAACATAAATATCGCCATGAACACGTGGATTATCTTCGGTGCAATTGCATCAATCGGGCTTGCAGGTGCAGGCTGGTGGGGTTGGAATGCCACGCAAGGCAAAACGACACATGTCCCTGTGGAAGCGCGCGCTTCCTTCCATGACCTCACAGCAGAAACGCTTGAAGGGCAGCCGTTTTCTTTCTCTCAGCTGCGCGGCAAGCGGGTTCTGATTGTGAACACGGCATCCAAATGCGGATATACACCGCAGTACGCAGAGCTTGAGGCCCTGCACGCATCCTATGCGGCAAAAGGGTTGGTGGTCATCGGGTTTCCGTGCAACGACTTCGGCCGCCAGGAACCGGGCACGGAAGAAGAAATCGGGGCATTTTGTTCGCGCAACTACGGCGTGACCTTTCAGATGATGGAAAAGGTCAGTGTCAAGGGGGAAGCGAGGCATCCTGTGTACGCTTGGCTGTGCGATGCGGCCCTCAATGGGACCGCAGACCACGACGTAAAGTGGAACTTCCACAAATTCCTCATCGATGAAGAAGGAAGGCTCGTCGGCTCCCACAGGAGCGGGGTGTCTCCGAACGACCCAGCGATTGTTGCCTTTGCACAAGGGGGCAAGCCCTGAAAAAAAAATCCCCTCGGTAGCGGGGAGGTGAAAAAGCCCAATTATATTCGAAGCGGACCTCTTGATTCTTGTTTCACGATTCAAGCATCACGCAATGAAAAATCAGCACTGGGACTTCGGTCCAGACGATGAAGACGAGGACGACTTCGACTTTGATTTCGAAGAGGACGATCTCGACGGCGACGACGAAGACAGCGACTGGTAAGTTGTCCGTGCGATCTGCAAGAAAACCGGCTCCAGCCGGTTTTCGCGTTTCTGGGTGGTAGGAAATACCTTCGCACCATGCGTTTTTCCTTCATTTTCGCCGTGCTGTGTATCGGCATGTCATTGCGTTCTTCGGGCCAAATCCTCCCTCCAGCCGCCCATTTTGCCGGTTGGAAACAGCGGTTCACACCGCACCATGAAGCGCTCGCCTACTTGCATCAACTGGACGCAGCTTCGCCCCGGATGCAGCGGATTGCCTACGGCGATTCGTGGGAGGGCAGGCCGCTTGAAACGTTCATCATCGCTTCCGAACGGAACATGGCCCGTCTCGACCAAATTCGAGCAGCGAATTTGGCGCGATTCCGCGGCGAACGCCCTGCGGCGGACATTTCCGATGTCGCTGTGGTTTGGATGAGCTACGGCGTCCACGGAAACGAGGCGGTTTGCATGGAGTCGGCCCTCGAAGTGGCCTATACGCTCGTGGCTGGGGATGCGAACGTCAATGCGTGGCTTGATCGGGTCGTTGTGGTTTTGGACCCGAGCCTGAATCCAGATGGTCACGAGCGGTATGCCTCGTGGTACACCGGCATCGCAGGAGTTGAACCGGACATCCTTGGCTCCACAGTAGAGCACGAGGAACCCTGGCCGGGGGGGCGATTGAACCATTACTTGTTTGACCTCAACCGGGATTGGGCCTGGTGCACCCAACGCGAGAGCAAGGCGCGACGCGCTGCGTACATGTCCTGGATGCCACATGTCCACTGCGACTTCCACGAGATGGGTGGCGAATCGCCTTACTACTTCCCTCCTGCTGCAGAGCCCTACCACGCCGTCATTACTCCGTGGCAAAGGGAGTTCCAAGCGGAAATCGGTAAGGCGACGGCCCGGGATTTTGATGCCCGCAATCGGCGCTACTTCACCCGTGAAACCTTTGACCTGTTCTACCCGAGCTACGGCGACACCTATCCGACCTACCTCGGCGCCATCGGGATGACCTACGAACAGGGAGGGAGCCACGGCGCGGGACTGGCCTTGGAACTCGAAAACGGCACTGTTCTCACGTTGGAGGACCGGATTGCAAACCACGTTGCAGCAAGTCTGGTGGCCATCGCTACTTCCGCACGCCTTTCCGATCGTTTGGTTGCAGAATTCGCAGCATTCTGTGCGGCGAATGCACGCGCGCAGCAAGGCCCCTACACGGGTTACCTGCTTCCTGCCGGAGTGAATGCCCCAGAAACCCTCGCCCGGTGCGTGGAGTTCCTCAACGGCCATGGCTACAAGGCTGTTCAGGTTTCTGGTGCTGCCTCGAAGAAGCCGTGGAATGCGGTTGCGTACGGTGAGAATGCACCCACGACCGTTGCACCGAAGGAAGGCGACGTGTTTGTCCCGGCGGCCCAGCCCGGTGGCACCTTGCTTCAAGTACTCTTCGATCCGCAGCCGCAGCTGAGCGACTCTGTCACCTATGACATCACCGCTTGGTGCCTGCCTTTGGCATACAACCTTTCAAGCTATGCGGTGACTACACCTGTCTCGATCGGGAATTGGCCAGAGTGGAAGCGGCCGCAATCTGCGCAGCTTACTCCTGGGGTCGGCTGGGCTGTCCGAGGAGGTTCCCTTGCGACCTCTGAGTTTGTCGCCCGTGCCCTTCGAGCTGGATTGCCGCTTCGCGTTGCCGACAAACCGTTTGCTGTGTCTGGAGAAACCTTCCCGCGGGGAAGTGCCGTGGTGCTAACGGCAGATGCGCCCGGACGCGAGCTGCTGCCAGAAGTTGCGCGGATTGTGCAGGAATTGGGGATCCAAGGTGCAGTCACCCTGCCTTCTGGATTGTCGACCTCGGGGATTGACATGGGGTCCGATGCCCTGCGTTTTCTGGCGCCACCCCGGGTGGCAATGGTTTGGGGGAACGAAGTGTCCGCACTCGGGGCAGGTGCCGTGTGGTGGCACATGGAGCAGGAACTCAAGTACCCGCTCCACCGCATCCGGCCCGGTGAGGTGTGTGCTGGGGGATTGGATGCTTTTGATGTGCTCGTGTTGCCATCAGGCAGTTACCGCTCGCTTCGAGGAGACTGCGGCACCCAGTTGCTTGAATGGGTTGAAGACGGTGGGCGGCTCGTGGCTTTCGGTAGCGCGTTGGATGCCCTAGCCGGCATCGAGGGATTTGGATTGCGTGAAACGGCGAACGACGCTGAGCAAACCGCACGCGAACAGCGCTTGGAGGCCGAAGAGGAGCGCGATCGCATTGCACCTTACGCCGATGCGGATCGCCGAGCGGTCCGGGGCGGTGTGGAAGGTGCGCTGTTCCCAACCCTTGTCGACACCACCCATCCATTGGGTTACGGATTCAGGTCGACGTATTGCACCCTCAAAACTTCTTCCCGGAGGTATGCGCTTCTGTCATCCGGGGACAATGTGTTCCGATTGGGGGAGGATGCCTCGCCCGTAGCCGGATTTGCCGGGGCCTCTGCCGTCGCCGATTTGTCCGGGTCCCTTGTATACGGGGTTGAATCGTTGGGAGCGGGCTCTGCCGTCTATCTGGTGGACGATCCTTTGTTCCGCGGATTTTGGCACGGTGGTAAGCCCGTGTTTGCGAATGCCCTGTTCTTCGTCCGCTGACCGGCGGTCGTGTGCGGGTTATGGGCCAAACAATTTGGCGTAGCCCGCACGCATCTGCTCCACTCCTGCTGCGAGCTGCATGCGCAACGCGATGGGCTCAAGCACCTGTGCCCCCGGCCCGAAGCTCCACAACCGGCGCGACCAAGCCGGCCCGGGGACCAGCATGTAGTTCAAAATCAGTCCGCCTGCAGCCGGCTCAGGCTTGCCGATCACTTCTGCTGGAAACGGCTTGTGGTCGCAGGAAGCCAGCGCTTCCGCCGAGAACCAAATGCGCATTTCCACCGCTTCCCCGGAATCTTCTGTAGGCACTGCTACCGCGGCATGGGCGAGCAGTGGGTAGGTCCAATCCTGCGCTTCAGGGGGAGCACTCGGGACAGTTTCAGCTGTCCTGGCCGCAGTGACGTCCGCTAACCGAAAGCGGAACGGTTCGAAGCCCCGAGCAGCCGAATACGATGTTCCTGCGCCGATGCAGACACCTGCTTCGTCTGAAAACGCTTCAATCCGCACCGTTTGCTCTGCACCGCCAGCAGCCATTTCCAGCCACGTGCCATGTGCCAGGCCACCGAGCAGCGTTTCCCAGATGTCGAAGGAAGGCAGCGCACCCGGGTCCGACAACCACCGGGCTTCCGACCGTGCGCTCAATCCAGAGGGAGCGCCCGCAGGTTTGAGCATTCCGAAAGCGAACCGAAGTCGGCCGTCTATGCTGCGGAGCCAGCTGTACCCGGGCACGTCATGGAACTTAGACAACACCCCTAGCGCACCTTCCAGCCGTGCCATTTCACTGCTGCTCAGCTTGCCTTTTCGGATGGACATGCCCGAAGATGCGTAGCTGTACCACGCACGCTTGTGGAGGCTATGTTTGACAATCTTCACCCCGTAAAGCCGCTGCATGTCCACGAGGTCCTTTTCCAAGGTGCGCATGGCAATTGCCTTCGTGCCTGGAGCCGCTTCTTGCAACCTTCGGTTGACCAAATCGAGCAAATCCTCTTTGAACATGAGGGTATTGCCTCCAGGATCAAGCGCGGCTTCCTTCCCGCGCTGCCTCCGCTCGCGCGGGGTGCCTTCGGGCGAAGTGAAACAGGCGTCGAGGATGGAATACCTGAGCAGGGCAAAACGATTCATGCCCCTAATTTCGCAAAATTATTGCGAGTTTACTTGCGGCGCTTGCCCGGTCGTCCGCCAGGAAGCGCACATGGAATTGCTTCCGGCCGCGGATTCAAGTATGCCTCAGACGGCCAACGTGTAGTGGCCGGTGGACCATTCAGGGGGGCTACAGATTTTCCCTTGCTGGTAAAAGGTCCGCCGATAGTCAGGTTTACGCCGAACCGGACATGGTGAATCGCCGCCGACTTCGGTACGGGGATTTCCTCTCCTGATACATCCAAAGTAACAAGGCGCAAAGCGAGCAAATTGTCTGCCGCGACATGCAATTGCAAAGGGCCTAAATTCAGTGCACACGCTGCACCCGCAGCAGGTGGACCCTCCCGCAAGAGTCCTGCAGTTCCGGCAAGTGCGAACACATTCCCGAATTCGTGACTCCATCCTACGGTGATCGCCGCATTGCCGGGGCCGTAAGTGGACGATTCCATCATCCCCGTTGCGACGAACGTGCCGCGGCTTTTCGGACGATCCACGAGCCGATGCCGCACAGCACACGTCAACCGGGATGGCAGCGATGCGCGAAAAGCGCCATCCTCCTCCACTACGGGGAATTGGCCTTCAAGTTGGTTCAGAAGCGCATCCGCCCACACATCGAGGGTATCACCGATTGCATCCGTGACGGTCGACGGATCAACGGTACCGAGTTCAAGGCCTGCGAAGTCCCAGGTCCCAGGTGCAACAGACCAGGAGCGGTTCGCCGTGCGCCACACAATACTTCCGACATCTACCCAACCTACATCAACGGTTGTCCGCGACCCAAGCGATGTACCGATTCCTGCATCAAAGGCCAAGCCACGGTTTCGCAATTCGGTCATGTACCCGCGTGCATCCATTCCTTCCGCTGTCCACGTTTCAAGCCCAGAAGTATGCAATGCTCCCCCACCTTCTACGTGCCATGTCCATGCCATCGGATCGGTAGTCCAGCTGCCTTCGAGATCGGAAAGGTGCGCGTGCTCGTAACCGTAAAGCAGCTTTGCCCGGAGACCGGTTCGAATCCGAGTCCCCCAAGTGCGCTGCCAGCCCAAAGAGCTTTCGCGGTAATGGTCCATGCGCAGTGCAGCATCCCCCCAACCTATCCCACCTAGGTTGCCTTCAATCGGCAGGAGCAGCAGGTCTGAAGGCATGTCAGCCCGGAATGCCAGGCGTTCACGCACGGAAATCGAAAAAAAACCCGCATTTCCTGCACGAAATCCAGCGTGAAAAAGTTCCCAGTGTGCATCCAAACCGACCCGGTTCGTTCCATTCCAGGTAGCGCGAAGGGCATCCAAATCCAGGTATGTCCCGGAGCTGTTTTTTCCGAGAACATGTCCAGGGTAAACCAACCCATTTTCGAAGGTGGCGCCGACAGAGGAAACACCAGGTACCCCCACAAACCAATTGCACGAGAATTCAGATGCGGGCAAGTCCATGCCATGTTGGGGAATCCGCTCAATCAACCTTACGGCGGCATCGTACTGCCCCATCGCCGGTAGCATGGGCGCAATCCCGAGCGCAAGCAGTGAGCGGAGCTTGTTCATGGCGTTGCGTCGAGATCAAGGCGGGCAGCACAGGCCAAACGGATGCTGGATTCAGGGAAAAACCGCACATCCCGCTGAGCTTCAGCGCCATGCGAAGTGGTCGATGCCCGCAGCAGGATTCGGTCGCATCCGGATTCCACCAGAAAGGCCGCAGTGCTTCCATCGAGCACCACATCCCACGTCGCTGAACCGGGTGCGATGACACGTCCAGCATCGGGATGGCCTTCAGGGAGTGTAAAGTCCACTTGACCCGGCACCAGGTCGACGGAAGCAAGTCCTCCAAAGATTGACTCCAGCGGAGTGCCGAGTGAATCTGCAAAAAATCCTTCCAGAATTCCACCGATGGGGAGGTTGTTTTCAACCGTCACCCGAACCACGACTTGCCTGACATCTTCCCATGCATAAGGTTCGGGCAGCGCACTTTCGAGGGCGCCTGCTATGTCCGATACTACAGTGTCCCGCAGCACGAAACCATCCGCATATCCATTGAATGGAAACTCCAGTGTGGCAATTCCAGTAACCCGACCGTTCCGGTGCAGGCTGGTGCCGTCGGCAGGGTTTAGCCAGTTAAGAAATCCCGCAAACGCCAATTCGCCCGTGGCCGCATCCCAAACTGAACTCAGGGTCGGACTGCTGTTGCCATTTTCGAGTACATGGCTCCATACAACTACCGTTCCCCATGGCAGCGCTGGACCCATTGGAGGAATGTTCTCAACACCCGGGCCAGAAACATCGAGCACCCCGCTGTCCGTTGTCACAGAAAGTTGATCAAAAACAATTTGAGCTCCTACGCCTTGTTCATTCAGGACCGAGAGGATAATCTTTGGATCTGCGATGTGCAACACTTGACCTTGACGGTTCGAAAACAAATCAACGGAATAAGAGCTTTCAAAGGGAAGGGCGTTGAGCCCAGTGCAAACACCGTCAAGGGTGTTCCATTCGGAAGGATTGAGCGCAATTTCGAGGTTAAGTGCATCACCTGGTATTGACATGCCGGGACCAGGAATGGCGACGAGATCGAGCTGTATCGGTATGGAACCTGCAAGGTCCCATGCTGCTCCTGCAAGGGACAGCTCAACAGAAGATCCCAACGGAATTTCTACGACCACTGGAGATCCGGAAAGAAGAAGGGTAGGAAAAGTGGCCAAAACCGTTCCACCGACGGGACCTTCGCAATTGGCCGCAATCGACATACTACCACCAGAAAAAGTGGCTTGGTTCACCTCGCACCCCCCCGGTCCTTCGAAGGCAAAGCCTAACTGCAATTGAAGGTTCACCGGTGTCCCATCCGATGCGGCGTTCAATGCCGCCGCTTCACCCGCAGTGATAAGATGCGCAAGAGTAACGATTTCTGGTGCCCACGAAACAAGATCCGCACCTGCCACATCAAAGAGTGGGATTGACCTGACATAGACAAACTCAGTTCCTGCCTGATTGAGCACAAAATCATCCGTATCTAACCAAGACTCTATGCCGTCCAGGGTCATTGTGGCTGAGCCCAAAGGCACTGCGAAGGCAGCATCCCAACTGCCATGGACACCGATGTTCTCATCGATGTCAAAAGAGCCTGTTGAGCACCCCAGACAGCACGCGCAGAATACGAGGAATGTGCAAAGCCACTTCATTGGTGCCATGTACGATTCAATCGGCTTCTTAGTTACCGGACCAGTACGTTTCCTCGGGTCCGGGTTTTAGGTCGCCCGGACTTGCTATTTCAGTACGTGTCTTCAGTCGAAATTGTGCGCTCAACTTGATCCGCAGCAACGGCAGCGAGTCCGATCATGGAACGCAATTCTTCCGCATTCAGATCCAAAGGAACCTTCACCACGTATTGCACCATGCGTTTTCCGTCTGGTGCTTCAATGATTTCCCAACTGCCGATTTTGTTTTCACCGTTTTCTACAAGCAGTTGGTAAAGCAAATCCGCATCGAGGTCTTCCCTGCTTTCAGCCACTTTCACCGGTGACATGATGGTTCGCACTGAAACATCGTCATAGCTCAACACATTGCTGTAAACAAAGGCCAATTGTGTCCGTCCCTCCCCGAGGCCTATGACCAATTTGAAATCGCCGTCATCGTCAATCTCGTATTTCAAATCTGCTTTGTCCAGTGCCTTCTTAACCGAGGCATCGTATTCAGCTTGCTGTCCAAAAAGCAGCTGGGAACCCATTAAGGCCGCTGCGAAAACGCCTGTGCGCAGAAGATATTGCATGCAGCGAAAGTGGCTCAAAACCTGTCAATGTGTGCTTCGTCCGACAAAAAAAAAACGGAGAAGCCCACCCCTTCTTACCGGCGATCAGTTCTCGGCACGCTCCGCCGTTCTGCTTTCGGCTGAGTGGCTGCAAAGAGCCATGCACTTTCTGGTCGACCGAAAACACGCGCGTTGTTGTACGCCATTTCCGGAGTGAGTATCGCCGTCGCCCTTGCAATTCCATCAGATGCACGGTCCAACGCGAGCACTACATCGGGCAATTCCACGTCCCGCGAAGCCAAGGGCAGTCCGAATCCTATGCGGCTTTCTTTGCCCATCCACAAGGGAATGGCCGTTTTGTAATCTGATCGGTGCCTTCGCATACAAACGAGGTGCATTTCTTGAGCATCCGCAATCAAGGTGCGCAGCAACGCATGCTCCGCCCGAATGGCCTCACGCAATTCTCCGAAATACGCGGATGCTTCTTCCCGCTCCCATCCGCGAATGTCTTGAAGAACAATCCTCCCTCCGAAGGTTCGGTCCAGCCAATCCTTCGGCCAACGGTGTACAAAATCCAACACCAAATGTTCCCAGTCCACTTCATGGCTGACCTCATCTGCAGTAAGAACCAGATCGTCTACTGACGCATGAAAAGCTGGTGCAGGAGGCAATTCATCCCACAGCTCTGCGATGACCTCTCCGAGACCTCGGCTACCTTCAATGGCAAATCCTCTGAAAAACCAGGGCTGGGCATCCGGACGCTCGTTCTTCGTAAACACCGCATAGATGGGACGAAACTGAGATGAGTACAACCCAGTATGGAAACATTGATGCGTTCCATCGGCTGAACTGGCCAGCAAGGGCGTCCCGTACACACGATCAAAAACTTGGTTGAAATAACTCTTGAGGTACCGCAAGCCCTTGCCCCACGGTTCAGTTCTTGCCAATCCAGCAAGCCGTTCAAGTGGTTCAGGATAGTTAGGAAGAAAAGCAAAATCAAACAGCCGCATGCCGAAGAATATTGGTAGCGCGAAAATACACGCAGCAGCGGCGTGTACCGCAGAATTTAACGGCTTTTCACAAGCGGATTCGCCGGATCGCGGCCAAGCAACCTAGCATGCACCACGACGCTGCCCACGCTAAACCCAAGAGAAATTCAAACATCAAAATCTGTTTCATGGCGCTTTCAAGTCTCTGTTTGAACTACGCTGGCACGGCAGAACAAGTTACATACGAATTTTTAAAACGAGCCCCCTGCCCCTCCACCGCCGAACCGCCCGCCACCGAACCCTCCAAATCCTCCACCAGAGAACGGGCCTCTCCCTTGTGAGAAATCTGAAAACCGTGTGGATGCATGCCGCTGTGCTGCCCAGAATACAGACCATGCTGCCCACCAGGGAAGTCGATAGGTTCTTGAAGTGGAGCGCACACCTTGTGCGATTAAAAAGATCGGTAGTGCCACAAAAACCAACAAGAGTAGCGCCAGCGCAGGCCATGGCAAGCCCGGCTGCTCTTCCCTACTTCGCGCTCCTCCTGACCCTTCAGCCTGTAAAACGTGGAAGATCTCCAGAGCACCGAGTTCCAGGGCCGCGAACCAGTCTTCCGAGCGGAACAAGGGCACCATGGAATCGACAATCCTGCCGGTGCGTGCATCGGTGAGGTCGCCCTCAACCCCACGGCCTGTCGAAATAAAGATCCTTCCCTCCTCACCGGGAGTCCTCGGCTTTACAACCACCACCACACCCCTGTCTTCTCCATGCTTGCCCACGCCCCACGCCTCTCCCACTTCGGTGGCAAATTCGAACGGCTCCAGTTCACAAAACGTCGGATGAATGACCACTACCAACGTGGCTCCGGTGGAGTCCATTCCAGATTGCAACGCCGCATTGAGACGAGCTTCTTCATCGGCGGTCAGCTTGTCTGCGAAATCGTATACGTAGGTGTGCGGTTGCGCATTTGGAACGCACCCCGGTGGCAAATTACCCGGATGTGCTACACTCGCGCAGAGGAGCGCAACGCCCATTGCAATCCAGCGGCTCATTCGACAGAGACGTGGTCTGGAAGTTCATTGATGTCCCCGTGGCTCCTTGGGAAATGCTGTGCAAGTTCTTTCCCACAGGCCTCCACCAGGGCTGTGATAGCTTCGGTCCATCCAGAAGTAGCATAGACCTGTTTTCCGAGTTCGAAAACCCCTTCAAAGAAGTGAGGCTCTACGGCAGCACGGACGGCTTGGTCTCCTAGAATTGCCCCTTTACGCGATTCAAGTGCAACGTAAATGAGCACACCGTTTCGCGCTGCGGTCTTGTGCATGCCCAAGGCCGCAAAAATCTGTGCAGCACGGTCTAAGGGGTTCCCGGCCACTGTCCGCCCGATGTGCACGCGCAATTCAGCAGATGTAAGCGATTCCGCGCGCCGCACCGCACCTTCGATGAGAAGCACGTCACAGGGCGGCCAAGCTCCAGCAGTTGGACTCATTCAAAAGACACTTCGGGCGCGTCGGCGGCTGCCGCTTCGGCTTCGAAATACACTTTTTCTTCAAAGCCGAAGAAGCCTGCCCAGAGGTTGCCAGGAAATCGTTTGATTTGCTTGTTGTAGGCCTGTACCGCCTCGTTGTAGCGCGTTCGTGCCACGGAAACCCGATTCTCCGTCCCCTCCAGTTGGCTTTGGAGGTCCATGAAGTTCTGGTTTGCTTTGAGCTCCGGATAGGTCTCGGCATAGCCCAAAAGGCCGCGAACTGCACCGTTCAGAACTGTTCCCGTACGGTCGAGCTCGGAGAGGTCACCACTGGATTTGGCGCGTGAAAGCGCACCCATCGCCGCAGCCCGCGCCTCGGTGACCGCTACGAGCGTAGACTGCTCAAAATCTGCATAGCCCTGCACTGTCGCAACCAAATTCGGAATCAAGTCGAGCCGCCGCTGGTACTGGGATTCTACATCTGCCCACGCCGCATTGACTCCTTCTTCCCGATCAACCAGGCCGTTGTAGCTTGTGAAGGCCCCGATTCCGAGAATTCCGATTGCCACAAGCGGCAATACCCACCGCAAAACGGATGTTTTCATGTGGCAAAAGTACTTCCCCGCTCGAAGTACACTGCGATAAAAAAAGCAAAGCCCCGGTTTCCCGAGGCTTGTGTTGGCGGTCTGGACGAGACTCGAACTCGCGACCCCCTGCGTGACAGGCAGGTATTCTAACCAACTGAACTACCAGACCAA
>CAZMNI010000002.1:0-50206 GCA_964567615.1 uncultured Chryseobacterium sp. | reverse complement strand
TCGTCGGTGGCAACCGCATCGTAGTGAAGCACAGCCTCGCAGCTGGCAACTACACGGTTGCAGTGAAGCACGCGAAGTTCTCGGATGCTCAAACGATTGTGGTTACCCGCTAATCGTAGCTCAGAACGAACACAACAAAGGGGGCTTCGGCCCCCTTTTTTTATGCCACAAGGGGAAGGAGGTTCTACCTTGCGCACATGGCAACCGGGTACACGCATGCTCTTCAGATCGGAGTGGTCCTTTTCTGTGCAACCGGCTGCGCCGTTCGGACGCCTTCCAGCGCTCCGGAGCTTCGTTTGAAGGGGGCGCCGATGTGGGGCCATGTCGATATGCGCGCGGCGTGGCTTCAGGTGGGGACGGAGGGCAAAGGCAAGTTGACGTGTGCTTTTTGGCCTGCTGATTCTGCAGATTACGTGCGTGAGGTGCGGCCGGTACGAGCGTTTGATGCATTTGGCACAGTCCACTTTGAGTTGCAGGATTTGGAGCCGGGTACACGCTACAAAGCCATCGTTCGATCCGGTGACCGCATCCTCACCGATACCTTGTCCGTCCGGACACAGGTGCTTTGGGACTATCGCATGGATCCGCCTGCATTCACGCTGTTAGCGGGCAGCTGCGCGTACATCAATGAACCGGCTTACGACCGGCCGGGAAAGCCCTACGGCGGCGACTACGGAATCTTCACCACCATGGAGAAAGAGCAACCGGACCTGATGCTCTGGTTAGGGGACAACGTGTACCTCAGGGAAGTGGATTTCGGAAGCATTGCTGGGTACCGCCACCGCTACGATCAAGCGCGTGGACTGCCGGAACTTTCAGGTCTGTGGTCCGCATGTCCGCATTATGCCGTTTGGGACGATCACGACTACGGTCCCAACGATTGCGACGGGGCATGGGTGCACAAGGATTGGGCATTGGAAGCCTTTCAGGCCTACTGGCCTAATCCGGGCTACGGTGTAGTGGATCGCGTTCCTGGCATCGCGACTGCCTTCCGACACAGCGATGTGGACTTCTTCTTACTCGACAACCGATGGAATCGGGTGAATGCTGGAACGAAGACGCTGCAGCCCCAAGTGCTCGGCCCGGACCAACTGGATTGGCTCATTCAAGCGATGCGAGGTAGCCGTGCACCGTTCAAACTCGTAGCAGTAGGGGGGCAGGTCCTCTCGGATGCTGCGATCTACGAAAACCTTGCAAATTACCCTGCTGAGCGGCAGGCTTTGCTGGATCGGATTGCGGCAGAAGGCATCAAAGGGGTTGTATTCCTAACCGGTGACCGTCACAATTCTGAATTGAGCCGGCTCGAATTGCCCGGTGGTCTGGTCGTTCATGACCTTACCCTGAGTCCATTGACGAGCACCGCGCATGACCACACGGATGAACCGAATAGCCTGCGTGTTGCGGGCACAATGGTCGGGGTGCGGAACTATGGGAAACTGGAATTCAGTGGTCCTCGAAAGGACCGGGTACTTTCCATCGAGGTGAAGGATGCAGCAGGTCAGGTGCTATGGGAACGCACCATCCGGGCTACAGAGTTGGCCTCACCGCGCTAATCACCACTCGTCTTCCATCCACGATTCTTTGAACTTCGGGCGCTGATCGATTTTGATCAGGTAGGAAACCCCGTCGAAGTTCATCCGGACAGCACGGTAAATGAGTTTCTTGTTCGGTACTTCGAACTCGAACGCGACGTCGTCGTACCCTTCCGGATACATGGCGTGGAAGGCGGTCCGGAGGGCTTCCGGCAATTTCTTGTAGGAGATAATGAGATTGCGCATGGCTCCAACGATTGAATACAAGCGCACTTACGGCACGTAGCGTGCGAAGGTTGCGCCAATGGTGAAGACCCTACCTTCGCGCCATGGACAGTGCATCCCTCACCGATGTGCGCCGGGACTACGGCTCGCGGCGCTTGGACCGTGCAGCGTTGGCACCTACGCCCTGGGAACAGCTTGAGCGTTGGCTCGCTGAAGCGGCGGAAGTCGATCCTGAAGACTACAATGCAATGCACCTGGCCACGGTAGGAGCGGGCGGGATGCCTTCCGGGCGAATTGTGTTAGCACGTGGCGTTGCTCCGGATGGGGTAACCTTCTACACGAATTACAACTCGTTGAAAGGAAGGGAATTGACTGGCTCTCCGGTGGCCGCTTTGACCTTTTTTTGGCGTGAACTCGAGCGTCAAGTGCGCATCCAAGGAGAGGTATTCCGCGTCAGTGCGGAAGAAAGCGACCGCTACTTTGCAAGTCGACCGCGGGAGAGCCAAATCGGTGCATGGGCCTCGGCCCAGAGCGAAGTGGTCCCGGCCGATGTGGAGTTGGATCGCCTGCGGGATGAAGTTGCCCATAGGTTTGAATCGGTCGAAGCCATTCCACGTCCCGAGGGGTGGGGAGGCTTTCGGGTAGAATTCGGTACACTCGAGTGTTGGCAGGGACGGCCTTCTCGACTCCACGACCGCTGGCGCTACCAGAGATCAGCTGGAGTGTGGGAGGTGGTTCAGCTCTTTCCGTGACCGTTTAGCGAACCACTTCGAGCAAAAGGCCTTTGAGGTAGGCCCCCTCAGGATGGGCTAAGCTCACAGGGTGATCAGGTGGTTGATGCAGCCTGCGCAGCACGCGCACTTCCCTGCCAGAATCCATGGCTGCAGATGCGAGGGTATGCGCAAAGAGTACCTCGTCCACTGCCTGCGAGCAGGAGAAGGTGAACAGCAAGGCCCCGGGATCCATAGAACGCAACGCGGCTAAGTTGATCCGTTTGTAGGCCTGCACAGCCGCGTGGCGGGCGCTCTGGTTCTTCGCAAAGGCGGGAGGATCGAGCACCACACAACCGTATCCGGAGACCCCCTGTTTCAAGTATTCGAGGGCATCTGCTTGCACAATGACGTGCTGTTCATCCGCAAATCCATTGCGAACTACGTTGTGACGTGCAAGTTCCAATGCGGATGCCGAACTGTCTAAGCTGGTCACTTTGTGCGCTCCTCCTTGGAATGCAGCTACACTGAAACCGCCGGTGTAGCTGAAGACGTTCAGAACAGATTTCCCCTCGGCATATGCGCTGACTTGGCTGCGGTTTTCCCGTTGGTCGAGGAAAAATCCGGTTTTCTGACCTCCGATGACATCCACAGCGAAGGAGCGACCATGTTCTTCAGCAACCACTTCACGTTCCCGTCCTTCTCCATGCATCCATCCGTCTTCCGAGCTGTGACGGCTCGAGCGGTGAAGGGCTTTTGCACTCTTGTCGTAAATGCGGATGGACGTCGGATCGAAGGCTTGGTGCAACGCGGACAAGGTCAAATCGCGGGATTTCGCCATGCCCAAGGTGTGGTGCTGCAGCACAATGCAATCTCCGTAAACGTCGATGATGAGTCCCGGGAGGCCATCTCCTTCGCCGTGAACGAGTCGGCAGGCCGTTTGTCCGGGGCTTTCCAGAAGGCCCCACCTGCGCCGAGCAGCAACGGCAGCCGCGATGCGATCACGCCACCACTCCGCATCAGGACCTGGGCCGCCTCCGAATGTCAGCATCCGCACCGCAATGCTAGCTCCGGCAGAAAAGTGCCCATAGCCCAAGTGCTCCCCCGCAGCGGACTGTACAGCAACCACCTCGCCGTCAAGGGGACTTCCTGTCCATCTCGAGATGGCCCCGCTGAAGACCCAAGGATGACGTCGACGCAATGCGGCGTCTTTGTCTTTTCGCAGATGAGCGGTGGCCGTATGCACGGACGAAAGGTACGCGCTCAGTGCAGGAAGACCGTGCGGCCTCGTGTATAAAGGAGTTGGTCACGCCGCATGGCACGCAACGCTTCCACCACGCCCTCACGTGCGAGTGGTGCGGTGGTTTTGAGTAGCACGTGAGCGTCAATGCCTTCCACGGGAATTCGGGCCTCGAGCATGCGCCGTGTGGACTCTGGATCGTAGGTGCACCTGTCACACACACCGCACGGTTCGACCGACTGCTCTCCGAAGTATCGGTCTAACGCCGCGCTGCGGCAATCGCGTTCCTCGAGGTAGCGCTCCACGTCCTTCCACTTCGCCTGCACATGGCGCGCGCGGTCCGCCCCGACCGATGGAGGAAGTGGCAAGAGCTCTGCGGCAATGCGGTGCCGAAGCCAGTGCAGCCGGAAACCTGGAAGGATGGGCTTCCATTCGAGCACCCCTCTTCTGTCAAACCGTTCGAGCAACACAGTGATTTCAGATATGGGCACATGCAGCTGCTGGGCAAGTCGGAAGGGATGTACCGCGCTCGGTGCATTCCGCGAGGGGAGGAGGAGCCGCAGCAATTCGCGTGCAACTGGATCATCACCCGCCGCTTGGGCCACATCTTGTTGACCGATGAACACCACCACTTCACCTTCTTCCCGGCCCCGCACTTCCCGCACATGGAAGTGGCCAGCCCGTGCACATGCGTCAAGGGCAGCTGCAGCCAAGGGAAGAGAAATGCCCTGCGCAGTGGCCCATGTTCGCACATCAAAGGAGGTGGCGTGTGTGGGCAAATCTCCGATTGCCACCTGTCCTTGGTTTGCAGCAGCTTGATATACCGCGCGGATGAGGGAGAGTTCAGGAAACCGTTCCGCACAACGGCGTGCGGTATTCTTCAGGGCACGTTCCGTCGGGAAGAGCACACATGCGGAAGGCAATCCATCGCGTCCCGCCCGCCCGGCTTCTTGCACGTAGCTTTCCAAATCGGGCGGTACATGGGCATGAAATACCCACCGCACATCGGGTTTGTCGATGCCCATGCCGAAAGCGCTGGTGCAGGCGAGCACCTGGATTTGGCCATCTATCCAACCGCGCAGGCGGTTTGCTTTTGTGGTTTTCGGCAGGCCAGCATGGTACGCAGCAGCAGCTAGCCCCAGGGTCTCGAGCCGCTGGGCCCATTTTTCCGCATCGACCCGCGTGCCTACGTAAATCAGTCCCGTGCCTTCTGCTTGGGTCGCCGCTTCGAGCAAGGTTGCTTCAGGATCGCCCGACCGGACGACAGCGAAAGCGAGATTCGGTCGACGCATCGGCGACCGGTGTACCGTTGCATCCGTCAGCTTCAGTTGGGCGATGATGTCCTCGACCACCTCTCCAGTCGCCGTTGCGGTGTAGGCACCCCAGGCGGCGTCAGCCAATGTGGTGCGCAATGCTGCGAGGGTGCGATAGGCCGGTCTGAAGTCGTGGCCCCACTGCGAAATGCAGTGGGCCTCGTCAATGGCAACCGTTCGGACGGGCAGGTAGGCGAGGCGTTCGATGAACTCGGGATGTGCGAGCCGCTCCGGTGCGACGTATAGAAAGCGCAGGTGTCCTGCAATGGCATCGTCATAGATCTGTGCAGCACGTTCCGGTTCCACTTCGCTTGTGAGTGCGGCCGCCCGCAGGCCACGGGTGCGAAGCCCCCGCACTTGATCCTGCATCAAGGCCAACAACGGACTGATCACAAGGCACAATCCCCCTCGCAGCACCGCGGGAAGCTGGAAGCAAATGGACTTCCCCCCCCCGGTGGGCAGCACGGCACAGAGGTCGTTTCCCTTCCACAAATCCACCACCGGTCCGATTTGGTAAGGGCGCAAGGAACCGAAGCCCCAGTGGGCAAGCAATGTGGCGTTGACCACCTCGAGGTCGGCCGGGGGGATGGTGTATTTTTGGACCTCCACACCCCAAAGGAAATGCGGAAACTCGTAGTCGGAAATTGGAAAGCGAACAAATCTCTGGCCGAGGCCCTTGGGTTTGCAGACGCGGTATGTAGCCGCATGGACAGCGCATCGGGTACTTGGGAAGCGTGGGTTGCCCCGCCTGCACCGTACCTGGCATTGCTCGTCGAGCAATACCGTGAAAACCAGTCATTGCGTTGGGTTTCCCAACAGGTTGCGGCGCACACTGCCGGAGCGCATACAGGCGAGTTCACTGCTGAGATGCTCAAGGATTGCGGCGTTCATGCCGCACTCGTCGGGCATTCCGAGCGCAGGGAGCGGTTTGGTGAGACCGATGAAGTCGTGCGCACAAAGGTGAGCCGGTGCATCGCAGCTGGTCTGCTACCCGTGTTGTGTTGCGGGGAAACCCGCGAGGAACGGGAGGCGGGCGTTGCTTTTGCACGGGTACAAGCGCAGCTCGAGGATGCCCTTGGAGGTGTGGAGGGCGATGTGGTGGTGGCCTATGAACCGGTTTGGGCCATCGGCACGGGCCTCACCGCCACTTCAGCACAGGCGGAGGCGATGCATGCCCATGTGCAGGTAGTCCTTGCAGGCCTAGGACTTTCCCACATCCAGGTGCTGTACGGGGGCAGTGTCAATCCCGCGAATGTATCGGATCTGTTTGCCCAACCGCATGTCGATGGCGCGTTGGTGGGCGGTGCTTCTCTCGATGCGGAGTCATTCCTCAGATTGATTGAGGCGGGACGATGAGTGCCTACGTGGAGGTGCATTTGGTGTTCGAACCGGTGGATCCGGGGCGTGACATCGCGTTGGCCCTGCTCGCGGATGCGGGGTGCGATTCTTTCCGCGAAGAAGGCGAAGGGCTGTGGGCCTATGTGCCCGAAGACGCGTGCGACGTTGAACGGTTGAATGCGGTGCAGGAGCAGCTCCAGGCGGTCGGTTTGGTGGGCTGGACCCAACGTGCGGTCCCGGAAACAAACTGGAATGCGGTGTGGGAATCAGAATATGCCCCGGTCTACTTCGGAAAGCGGGCGGTCCTGCGTGCACCGTTTCATGCTTCTCCTGAGGCGGGATTGGATGTGGTGATTCGACCGGAGATGTCCTTCGGAACGGGCCACCATCCGACCACGAAATGCATGGTAGAGGCCTTGTTGGATGCGCCACCGACAGGTCTGCGGGTCCTGGACATGGGGGCAGGCACGGGGGTGTTGGCAGTGTTTGCAGTGCTGTTGGGTGCCGAGCGGGCGCTAGCCGTGGAAATCGATGCGGGTGCGGCGGAGAATGCACAGTCGAACGTGGCCCTGAACGGGGTGGAGGGCCGCGTGGAGGTGAGGTGCGGAGATGCCACCGCGGTCACACTGGAAGATGGGCAGTTCGACCGGGTCCTCGCAAACATCAACCGCAACGTGTTGGCGAAAGACTTTTCCCTGTACGATAGGATGGCGGCGCCGGGTGCAGAGATCTTCACGAGTGGATTTTTCCCGAACGACGTGGCCTTTTTGGCAGAACATGCCCGGGATTGCGGATGGGAACCGGTGGAAGAGCGCACACACGAAGGATGGTCCTGTGTCCGTTGGAACCGCATGAACCGCGAACCGCGATGAGGTGGATCCTCTTTGCTGCATGTGCATGTGCGATTGTCCGTGGTCAGGCCCAGGAAGGTGCGGTAGCCGCCGGCCCGTGGGCGGCGGAAGTGGCCAAATGGATTGAGCCTGCGGATGCCGAAGCTGCGCGATGGATTCGCAAGGATTTTGCTGAGCAGCTAACTGCTCATCCCTGGACTCCAGGGCGACTGGACACGCTCCAAAGGACTTTGGCCACCCTGCGTGAAGACCGGACGTTCAAACCGGCCAGCGGGGTGGACTACCTGCGTTCTGCCGCGCTTTATGCGTCCGCTCCGGCAGGGGCGGGTTGGACTGCTTGGCATGAGGTTGTCGTGGCATTGGCGGGCAAAAAGGCATGGCGCAAGGCGCTTCCGGAGTTCTTGGCGGGCACGGTCGCGTTCGTAGAACGGGGTGTGCTCGTGGATCGGCCATCGGCCGTTTGGCGACTGGAAGGAGCAGGACCTGATTTTCGCATCGACAGCATTCCTGTTTTGCCCATCCAGGGTGTGACGTTGGTGGGCGAATGCACAGGTGACCGCGTGGAGCTGCGCGACGTCTATGGAGAATGGCGCATCGCGGAGGGCGAAGTCCACATCGACAGTGCCTTCATGCCATGGCAGGGAACAGAACTCGACCCGGCGATCCACCATGCACGGCTCGGGGCATCCGTGCTTCGCTTGGATGCCGAAGGCTTTGATGTGCCACGCGCGCGGGTTGTTTCGAACTGGTTTGAAGACGGGTTGGACGGTGAAGTGCGCATACGTTTGGTCAGGAACCGCAATCCGGAGGACGTCGCGTTTCCACGGTTCGATTCAGCAGACCGGACCGTCGTACTGGACTCGATTCAGCCGGGGATGCGGTTCCAGGGAGGGCTCGGCATCCGCGGCGGAACCCTTGTGGGCATCGGGGCCGAGGGAGAACCTGCTCGGATAGACGTGTTCAACGGGGACACGTTGCTGTTCCGGACCCGAGCGACCGAATTCCTCTTCGACGTCCGCGGTTTCAGCGCCGTACATGCAGAGATGACGATGTACTGGGAAGATGATTCCCTCTACCACCCGGATCTGCGCGCCCGGTATGCCGTGGCGAGCAAGCGGCTTACGTTCCTGCGGGAACGGGACGGTTTGGGCATGCGCCCGTTTGTCGATACCTACCACGGTGTGGTATTCGATGCAGACGCGGTGACCTGGGTACGTGAGGCTCCCTCCGTGGAGGTGGGCAGTTTGCAAGGGTCGGCCGATCGGCGGGCGTCCTTCCGCAGCGTCGGATTTTTCCGGACCCAGGCGTTTGAGGCGATGAAAGGCATCGACCCGGTGCATCCGCTGGTGGAATTGATGCAGTTTGTTCGGGCCACAGGCCAAACGAATTTCAGTGCCGCAGCATACAGCCGGCACATCCGGCTCAGCGAACCGCAGGTCCAAATGATCTTCATTCGGTTAGCACTTGAGGGCTATGTGGACGTCGATCTCGACACGTGGCGGTGCGAGGTGCTCCCGAAGGCTCAAGAAACCCTGGACCATGCCCGGGGCAAGTTGGATTACGATGTGCTCGCGTTCGAGTCCGATGTACGCAGCGGGCCCAACGCCGAGTTCAGTCTGCTCAACGGTCGGTTGCACTTGAACGGTGTTGATTTGGTCCAAGCAAGTGATTCCCAATCCGTCCGCATCTTCCCGAAAGACGGCCGTCTGTCTCTCGGTCGCAACCGCTCCTTCACGTTCGAGGGCATCGTCCGCGCGGGCAACCTCGAGTTTTCCGGCCAGGGCTTCACGTTCGACTACGAACAGTTCCGCATCCAACTCAATCGGGTAGATGCACTTCACCTGATGGTCACTGATCCAGAGAAGCTCGATGCGCGTGGACTTCCGGTTCGCACGCGCGTCCAAAATGCACTCTCAGGTGTGAGCGGCACTTTGGCCATCGACCACCCGCTGAACCGGTCGGGGACCCGATCTGCCCTGTATCCGAACTACCCTTACTTCGACAGCGATAGCACAAGTTTTGTCTACTTCGACGAGGCAAACCTGCGAACCGACCTGTACGACCGCGATCGGTTCTACTACGCTGTCGAGCCCTTTTCCTTGCGGCATATTGACCGCCTCGAACCTTCCGATTTGCGGTTCGACGGTGAACTTGTTTCTGCCGGCATCTTCGCCGATCACGGTGAGCAGCTGGTGCTGATGGAGGACTTGTCGCTGGGTCTTTCGTGGACAGCTCCCGCTGAGGGAGAGCCGGTCTACGGCGGTGAGGCCCGTTGGTTTTCTCAGGTGAAGCTGGATCTAGAGGGCCTGCAGGGGTCGGGGACGTTTGCCTTCTTATCCGGCAAAGTGGAAGGCGAAGGGTTGATCTTCCTTCCCGATTCGATGCGTGCGGCGGATGCCCTCTGCACAAATGCACTGGACAGGAAGTTGCATGTGGCTTCCGTCCGGGGGGCGCATGCGGCAGCGGTATTCCGCCCTGCGCAGCAAGAACTCCAACTCCTGTCGGGAAAAGCGGGTTTTGTGTGCATTCAGGACAGTGTTCGGTTCGATGGCGATGTGCGGCTGAGCCGCTCAGGACTCGTAGGCACGGGAGAACTTGCCTACCGCGACGGGCGCCTTCGCATGGACCGGGGCGAACTCCTAGAAGAACGCGTACGGGCGACAGATGCAGAGTTCCGTTTGCTGGCCACGGCCGGACGCACTGAACTGTTGCAGGCAGCAGCGGTCCATGCCGAGCTTGATTTCAACGGAAGGTGGGGCCGCTTCACCTACCGAAGCGGAGAGCGCTCTGTGGAGTTTCCGGTGCACAAGTACCGTGCATGGTTGGATCGATTCGACTGGAACATGGACCGCGCTGTGGTGAGTTTGGCGACCGACCGCACGTTCCCGACCGGAAAAGATTGGACAGATCCGGCACGGCGGGAAAGGGCGAACTTTGTCTGCACGGCACATCCGGACACCTTGCGGTTCTTTGCGCCGCTCGCTACCCTGGATGCAGGAGAGCAACGTATTGCGTGCACGCGTGTGCCCGAATTGTTGGTAGCCGATGCCCGCCTCGTTCCACGCGGCGGCGAAGTGGGTATCCGTGAAAATGCACGCCATGAGCCCCTCATCGGTGCTGAAGCCATCTTGCCCATATCGAACCCCGTGCACGCCCTGGTCGAGGCCGCAATTGAAGTGAAAGACGGCATGCGGTACACCGGTTCTGGGGACTACGTTTTCGACGACGGATCCGGGACGCCGCGCAGAATCCGGTTGGACAAGGTGGGGGTAGATTCTGCGGGAAGTTCAGTGGGAACTGGGAAAATCGCGGAGAAAGACCTGGTCTTCTTAAGTGCGGCCTTCCAGTACAAGGGAGATGTGCGCTTGGAGGCGGCAGAGCCTCTTCTTGAATTCGACGGCGGCATACAACTCGCAGCGGGGTGCTTGAGCTACGACCGCTCGTGGCTTCGGTTCAAGGACCGGATCGATCCTGCCCGTCCGGCTTTTCCAGTGGACGCAGAACCCACCGACCTCAAAGGCCATCCGCTGGTGTTTTCGTGGACTACGCGGACGGGGGAACCTTACGGTGTGAACGAGCGGTTCATGTCAGAAGTGGACACCACCGAAGAACGGCCGCTGTTCCGGCCGACGGGTTGGTTGCGGCATAGCAACGGGGTGTATACCGTGGGAGATACGGCATCACTCGTGCCTGCCGCGGCGCTCGACGCAGCGAGCTGCAAGGTCACGAACAGGGGAGAAGTGGTGCTTCCGTTTGAAGCTCCCGGCATCGCGGTCCAATTCATCGGTACAGGCGCCTCCGATGGCGGCAACTCGTTGCAGCTCTCGGGTGTACTCGCAATCACCATGCCGATAGACCCGAAGGTGTGGAGCCTCCCCGCCGCAGCATTGCCCATGTTCCAAACCGCCGCTGATCCAGATCCCACGTCGGGCATGGCAGATGCAATCGCGGCGTGGACTGTGGAGAAGGACCGCGCGGATGCAGGTGAAGAATGGAACCTTGCGGGCAGATTCCGCCGGATCCCGAAGGGAATGGAGGCAACGTGGATGCTGACGGGGGTCCAACTGGTGTGGGATGGACGGGAAGACATGTGGGTTTCGAGAGGGCGCATCGGTGTGGCATGGTTGGGCGAAGAACAGGTGCACCGGACGTTCCCGGGCAAACTCGAATTAGCCCGGGGCCGAGCAGGTGATGGCATGCGTTTCTACTTGCACGGAGACGACTCGAATTGGTACTTCTTCGACTACCGGTTGAATGCCCTCGGAATTTCGGCCAGCGACGCACGATTCCTCGAGGCGGTGGGTGCCATCAAAGAGGAGAAACGCAGCACGTCCTTCGACGGCGGGGCATCTTTCCGCTACTTTCCCATCCTCCAACGGAAGCGCCGTGACGACTTTGTAGACGCGTACAGGGAATTTGAATGAACGCCTATCCCCACCTCTTTGCCCCCCTTGCCCTCGGGCACATCGAACTGCCGAACAGGGTGGTCATGGGCAGCATGCACCTGGGGCTCGAAGAGCAGCGTGGGGGGTGGAAGCGGCTAGCACAGTTCTATGCCGAGCGGGCCGAGGCGGGTGCAGGGCTGATCATCACCGGGGGCATTTCGCCCTCGCTGGAAGGTGCCCTGGCGCCGGGGGGAGCGGTCCTGCGCTTCCCCTTCCAAACATCCCGGCACCGGGGGGTCACCGATGCGGTGCACGAGGTCGGGGGGCGCATTTGCGTGCAACTCCTGCACGGAGGCAGGTACAGCCACCACCCTTTTGCAGTGGCGCCATCAAGGCTCCGTTCACCCATCTCCCGATTCACCCCCCGTGCACTTTCGGCCCGCGGCGTGCGCCGCACCATCCAGGATTTTGTTCGGGCTGCACAACTCGCACAAAAGGCGGGGTACGACGGTGTAGAGGTCATGGGATCGGAGGGGTACCTCATCAACCAATTCCTGGCGGCCCCGACGAATGCGCGAAACGATGCGTGGGGGGGGGATTTCGAACGCAGGCTGCGTTTTCCGGAGGCCATCGTGCGCGGCATTCGCGCGGCCGTCGGTGCAGAATTTATCGTGGTTTACCGGGTAAGTGTGCTTGATTTGGTGCCCGGCGGTGCGGATTGGGCGGAAGTGGCAGCAACAGCGCGGGCCATGGAAGCGGCGGGTGCTACCCTGCTCAACACCGGCATCGGTTGGCACGAAGCCCGCATCCCCACCATCGCAACGGCCGTTCCTCATGCCGGGTTCACGTTTTCCACGCGCGCATTGCGCCAGGAGGTGGCTCTTCCGGTGATTGCGACGAACCGGTTCACCACGCCGGAGGCGTGCGAGCGGGCCTTGGCTGCCGGAGATGCGGATTTGATTTCAATGGCCCGTCCCTTTCTCGCAGACCCGGCGTGGGTCCGCAAGGCGGCTACCGGTGAGCCGGAGAAAATCAACCTGTGCATCGGGTGCAACCAGGCCTGTTTGGACCGAATTTTTACAGGAAAAACAGCTTCATGTCTCGTGAATCCCCGGGCGGGGAGAGAGGACCTGTGGCCGGTGCACGCGCGTGCAGTGCGGTCGCTTCGGGTGGCGGTGGTAGGAGGGGGGATGGCGGGTTTGAGTTGTGCCGCTGAAGCTGCGGGATTGGGACACCGGGTGACCTTGTTTGAAGCTGCTGAGTCACTCGGCGGGCAATTCCGTTTGGCCATGCAGGTTCCCAGCAAGGGAGAATTCCGGGAGTCGCTGGCCTACTTCATCGGCCGATTGGATCCCGCAGTGGAGGTGCGCACCGGTGTGCGGGTCGATGTGGAGGCATTGCGCACGTACGATGCGGTGGTTGTAGCGACGGGGGTGCGGCCTCGGCCGTGGGCGGTGGACGGTGGTGACGACAATCGGATCGTGGGCTATGCGGATGTTTTAGATGGGCGGGTCGCGGTGGGTCAGGTGGTCGCGGTGATCGGGGCCGGTGGGATCGGTTTCGATGTCGCTGATTTTTTGACCCACGACGGGGATCGGGCAGGCTTCCATGCGGCGTGGGGCATCGACACCCACCTCGAAGCGCGCGGCGGGTTGTGCACTCCGGCCGATCGGAAAGCACGCAGGGAGGTGCACCTGTTTCAGCGGTCGACGGAAAAGCCCGGAGGGCGTTTGGGCAAAACAACGGGCTGGATTCATCGCGCAACGCTCAAGGCGCGTGGCGTGCACCTGCACGCTGGGGTGACGTACACGGGGATGCGCCCAGATGGTCTGCATTGGATAGACTCCACTGGCGAAGCCCGCGTTCTTGCTTTGGACCATGCAGTGGTGTGTGCGGGCCAAATCCCGGTCGACCCTTTTTCTGCAGTTTTGCGCGAGGCGGGCATCCCTGTTCAGGCCATCGGCGGTGCCCTGCGCGCCGGGGAACTCGATGCCGAACGTGCCATCCGCGAAGGCATTGCGGCAGCTTACGGCCTCTCCCCGTGGACTGTGACGCGTTGACCGAGCCGCCTTACGGCCTCCTCTGCGCTTCGGCGCGCGGCCTCGATTCCCTCCGGTGAATCTTGTGGCACGGGCAATGCGGCGCCGATGTCCACCCGGATTCCGGCGGTGCGGCGGAACGCCAGCGCCCCTTTCGGCAGCAGCTCCCGCGTCCCCGACACAAAAAACGGCACCACAGGCAAGCCCGCGGCTGCGGCCAAATGGAATGCACCCTTGCGAAACGGTCGGACTTCACCGTCTTCGGAGCGTGTTCCTTCAGGATAGACTACTACGGATACCCCACTTCGCGCATTCGCGGCGAGCTGCCGCACAGCTTCCCGCGCGGACTCCGGATTGCCACGCTCTACGAAGACCGTGCCTACACGGGCATTGATTGCACCGAGCAGTGGCACGCGGCGCACGCCGGCCTTCGAGAGGAAGACGATGGGCCGTGGCAGGGCGGCAAAGGCGGCATTGATGTCGAGGAGGCTTGCATGGTTGCCTACAAAAACGGCAGAGGGCGGTACGGTGCCTTCGCTTTGGACGCGAACGGTACCGCCGCCCACCATCCGCAGCAGCGTTTTGCTCCACATCCGGTTGCCGATGCGGGTAAGGACCCACGGCCCCGAATCGCGGCGCACAAAAAGCACTACCAGCCCCGCCGTGCAGCAAATGGCCGTCCAGGCCACGGCCAACATCGTCCGGATCATCGGACGAGTGTCGCCTGGACCTCAGCAGGTTCGAGTTCCCGCCACCCTCCGGGACCGAGTCCGAGGTCCGAAAGCCGCAAATCGCCCAGCCCCACCCGCAGCAACCGCAACGTTGGAAATCCCCAGGCAGCTGTCATGCGGCGGACTTGGCGGTTTTTGCCCTCCCGCACCACCACCTCAATCCATGTAGCAGGGATGTGGGCTCGTACCCGAATCGGAGGCCTACGCTCTGCGATTTCGGGCGCAGGCTCGAGAACCCGTGCCTCAGCAGGTGCAGCATCGAATGATCCGATGCGGGTGCGCTGTTGGGCAGGCGATAGGGCGTTCGCATCTGGATTGCCTTCTACCTGGGCCCAATAGATCCGCCGGTGGGCGTTGTTCGGGTCGAGCAGACGGTGCTTGAAGGCCGAATCGTTTGTGAGCAGCAACAGGCCTTCGCTGTCGCGGTCAAGCCGGCCCACGGGGTAAACGTCTTTCGGCAGTCCCATGTTCAGGGATGCAAGTCCGGGATGCCCTCCTTCTGAGGTGAACTGGCTGAGAACGCCCCACGGCTTGTGCAGGGCTACGTAACGGTATGCCATGGCTCAGTCGATCCAGTCGGCTACGAACAAGTTCGTCGCACGTGTCCGGCCGTTGTTGCGGTTCGATGCGAACACGAGGCGTTTGCCGTCTGGAGAGAACATCGGGAACGAATCAAAGGCGCTGTCGAACGTGACTTGCTCCAGCCCTTGGCCGTTCTTTCCGATGAGGAACAGGTTGAAAGGAAATCCGCCGCTGTGGTGGTTCGAGGCGAACAGGATGCGCTTGCCGTCAGGCGTGAAGAAGGGGGCCCAATTCGCACCACCGAGGTCAGTGATTTTCCGTGCTTTCCGACCGTCTGCCCGGGCGACAAAGAGTTCCATGTCGGTGGGTTCGACGAGCCCTTGGTTGAGCAAGCGGGTGTACTTCTCGCGCGCATCGTCCGTGGACGGACGGCTCGCGCGCCAAACGATCCACTTTCCGTCCGGCGAAAAGAAAGCCCCACCATCGTAGCCCAAGGTGCTCGTGATTTGGCGTACATCCGTCCCGTCGAGTTTGCACGTGTAGAGTTCCAAATCACCCGACCGCATGCTGGTGAAAACCATGCGATCTCCTTTCGGACTGACGGTGGCTTCCGCGTCGTAGCCGGGTTCGTCGGTGATGCGCACGGGCTCCCCACCACGTACACTGCTCACAAACAGGTCGTAATCCGGATAGATAGGCCAAACATACTCGCCACTCGGCCCGCGTGCCGGCACTTCGGGACAATCCGGATTCCCGAGATGGGTTGAGGCATACACGAAGGTGGTGTCCCCCGGCAAAAAATAAGAACACGTCGTCCGGCCGAGACCGGTGGACACTTTCATCGGGGGCGTCTTCGCATCTGGACTGTGGTCCGCTTCGAGCGACAGGATGTAGATCTGGTCGCAGGAAACATTCCAGGCGGGGTTGTTCGATTGGAAAATCAAGCGGTCGCCCCCGAACGACCAGTAGGCTTCTGCATTGTCGCCCCCGAAGGTGAGTTGGCGCACGTTCGCCAAGTGCACTTCTTGGGGGTAGTGCACCGTTTGGGCCGCGAGCGGGGCTTGGGCCACGCAAACGAGGACGAATGCTGCGGGAAGGGAACGGAAGTGACGCATTTGAACGAATTTTGCGGCCAAATGTACTCCGGCAACCCTCCCCATTCCGCCCATCGGAAATCGCCGCTGCTTCTTGCATCGGCGGCCCTTGTTCCCTGGATTTTCTTCGGATGCGCGGGGCCTGAAGGTACCCAAATGCCCGAGTGGGTGGCTGCTTTGACGGATGCCCGGTTCGAAGGCCGCGAAACGGGAACTCCTGGCGAACAGGCTGCTGCCCTGTGGGTAGACAGCGTCCTCGCTGTAGCAGGTTTGGAACCGGCGGGGGACAGTGCAGCCTTTCAGCGCTTCACTTACAAGCCACATCCGCCACTTCAGGTCCACGGGACCGACAGCACCGCGGCACTCGGAATGGCACTTGTGCGGGAAGTGACGGGCACGAATGTGCTCTACCGCATCCCCGCCCCAAATCCACAGGCGATCGGCATTCTCGGAGCACATTATGACCACCTCGGATACGGTGGTGAGAATTCACTGTACCGCGGGGCTCCTGAAGTTCACTTCGGAGCAGACGACAACGCCTCGGGTGTGGCCGTCATGCTCGAGGTTGCCACCCGGTTGAAGCGTCGCCCCGTGGCGGATGAGATCCTCGTTGCGGCCTTCAGCGGCGAGGAAAAGGGGCTCTGGGGAAGCAACCACTTTTGTGAACATCCCACCGTGGACCTTGGACGTGTGAAATACATGGTCAACCTCGATATGGTGGGGCGGATGCGGGGAGATACCCTTGCGGTGTACGGTACGGGAACATCACCTGGTTGGATGAAGTTGTTGGAATCCTGCAATACCGATAGCCTGGTCTTGGTGCCTTCTGAAAGTGGCATCGGTCCGAGCGATCACACTTCCTTCTACCTCGAGGACATTCCCGTGCTCCACTTCTTTACCGGACAGCATCCCGACTACCACAAGCCCTCCGATACGGCGGAAAAGCTCAACTACGAGGGCATGCAGCGCATAGCAGATTTCGTTGAGCGGGTGATGCGCGCACTCGACGGCCAGCAGGAGTGGCCCTTCACCGCAACAAAAGAGGATGCAGCGCAAACGCCCCGTTTCAAGGTAACACTCGGGGTGGTGCCCGATTATCTCTACCAAGACAAGGGCATGCGCATTGACGGTGTGACTGCAGACCGTCCGGCTGCTCGTGCGGGATTGCAGCGTGGTGATGTCGTGGTCAGAATCGACACCATCGCAGTCGTGGACATGCAGAGCTACATGCAGGCGTTGAGCGTGTTCGAGGCGGGCCAAAGCTCCGAAGTGACCGTCCTACGCGGCGGCACTTCGCTACAGGTCCGCGTCATTTGGGATTGACCGTTCGCAACGTGCTTCACCGCTTCTCGCAAGAGGGGAGGAAAGTCCGGACAACATAGGGTACCGCACTCTCCGAAAGGGGAGGAGCACCTTCGGGTGCGACAGAAAGTGCTGCAGAGATTTAGACCGCCGATGGCCCGGAAACGGGATCAGGTAAGGGTGAGAAGGTGGGGTAAGAGCCCACCAGCGGTTGGAGTGATCCGCCGGCTCAGGCAAACCTTGCGGGTTGCAAGGCCATGTACACTGGCGTTTGAGGACGACCCGTCCGAGTCAGGGGGTAGGCCGCAGAGATCAATGGTGAAGGCCCTTCGGGGTACAGAATCCGGCTTACAGCGAACGAACGGTGAACCGGGGAGGTAACTCCCCGGTTTTTTTGTTGTCATTTTCAGAAAAAAGTTGAACTTCTTCGGATTAAAAATGTTGCATGTCAAAAAAGAACCTATTTTTGTCACACGCAACTGCACCATTTACAGGGATGAGATATGTTGCATGCAGCATTTTAACCGTTCACAACACCTTTTTTATCTATGGAATTTGATCAAAACGAACTTCAGGAAATGAAGCGTTTCTATTCCAGTGAGCGCGCGCGCCTGCTGGGCCAGTTGGACCATGTTGAAGGCATGCTCGCAAAGCTCACCGGGACGCCGCTGCCTCCGCGCAGGGGCCGAGGAGCAGGGGCGCTCGCTGCGACGTTGCAGAAAAAGCGGGGACCGAAGAGCATTTGGGGAAGTTTCATCATCAAGCGGTTGCGCGCCCGGAACCGTCCGATGACCTACACGGAATTGATTGAAGATGCCATGGCAATCCACCACTTGCCGGCAGAGAAGGAGGCCTCGACGCGGGCGAGCATCTTGAATTCTGCATTCCGCCTCCGCTCGGTGCACGGACGCTTAGAGACCATCGGCCGTTCGGGCAAGAAAGAGCGTTACCTCATCTTGACCAAGTGGCTGGACTCAGACGGAATGCTCGTTCATCCCTACGACGATGAGTTCAAGGCAATGGCAGGCGGCAAGCACATCGCCGTGGACATGGCGTCATTGCCGACTCCGCGGTACGATGACGATTTGCCGAATGACTTGGAAGTGGAAAACGAGGCTTCAGCAGAAGCTGCGAACTGAGCGATCTACTGCAAATGAGAAGGGGCCAACTCCGCGGAGTTGGCCCCTTTTCTTTTTCCGAATTTGACGTTTTGGATAAGGGTCACCCGAGGTACGGATAACGGTAATCCGTAGGAGCTACGAGGGTCTCTTTGATGGTGCGCGGACTGGTCCACCGGAGCAGGTTGAAGAGACTTCCTGCTTTGTCGTTTGTTCCTGACCCGCGCGCGCCGCCGAAGGGCTGCTGGCCGACCACAGCACCTGTGGGCTTGTCGTTGAGGTAGAAATTCCCCGCGGCTTGGCTCAAGCGCGCTGTGGCGCGTTCCAGCGCATAGCGGTCTCGGCTGAATACAGCACCGGTAAGTGCATAGTCGCCGGTGGAGTCGATGAGGTCCATTACTTCCTCAAACTGGACGTCGGGATACACGTACACTGTCAGCACAGGACCGAAGAGTTCTTCCTCCATGGTGCGGAAATGGGGGTCCGAAGTGACAATCACGGTGGGTTCGATGAAATAGCCCACCGATGCATCCGTTCCTCCTCCAGAGATGATTTCCGCGTCTGGGCGGCTCCGGGCGTAGGCGATGGCTTCAGCAATGCGTTCAAAGGCTTTGCGGTCGATGACGGCGTTGATGAAGTTCCCAAATTCCCGCGGGGTGCCGATGCGGAGGGTTGCGAGTTCCGCGCACAGCATGGATTTGATACTGGGCCACTGGCTGGCAGGCACGTAGGCCCTGCTCGCTGCGCTGCATTTTTGGCCCTGGTACTCGAACGCTCCCCGGATCAGTCCTGTGACCACTTCCGCAACATCTGCGGAGGGGTGTGCGAGCACAAAGTCCTTTCCGCCCGTCTCCCCTACGATGCGTGGGTAGCTGCGGTAGGTTGCAATGTGCTCACCGATGGTCTTCCACAGCTGACGGAACACCCCCGTGCTGCCGGTAAAATGCAAGCCCGCGAAGTCCCGGTGGCTGAAGATGACCTCCCCGGCCACAGGTCCGTCAACGTGGATGAGGTTGATCACCCCGGGAGGAATCCCTGCTTCGAGGAATACCTCCATCAAAACTGCGGCACTGTAAATCTGTGTATCCGCGGGTTTCCAAACCGCCACATTGCCCATCAGCACAGCCGATGCAGGCAAGTTGCCTGCGATGGCGGTGAAGTTGAATGGAGTTACGGCAAAGACAAAACCCTCTAAAGGCCTGTATTCCAACCGATTCCAAACACCTGGCGCGCTTTCGGGCTGGATGTCCTGGATTTGCTGCAGGTAATAGGCGTTAAATCTTAAAAAATCAGCAAGTTCACATGCGGCATCGATTTCCGCCTGGTGGGCGTTTTTCGATTGGGCCAGCATGGTTGCCGCGTTCAGGGCGTAGCGGTAAGGGCCTGCCACCAGGTCGGCGGCCCGCAAGAAGATGCCCGCCCGCGTTTGCCACGCGGTAGCTGCCCAACCAGCCCGTGCCGCTAGTGCTGCGTCCACCGCACGACGGACGTGGTCGGCATCACCGAAGTGAGCGTACCCTAACACCTTCGCGTGCTCATGCGGGGGCGACAGGGGGCGACGATCGGAGGTGGATACGCGCTCCGGACCGATCCACATAGGGATTTCAACCGGTGCAGCGGCATACCGCCTGTCGTATTCGGCCTGCAGAGCGCTGCGTTCTGGGGAACCGGGAGCATACCCCCGAACCGGTTCGTTTGTCGGGGTGGGAACGCGAAATGAACCGTTTGACATGGCGGTGATTTTGCGCAAAAGTAGCATCGGTCAGAAGCTCAGTGTGCGCAAGGAGGAAGCATCGTTCCGAATGTGTGACCTTTGCGGCATGGTACAACGAATTCCCTGTGCGGCTTGGGGGGTTGTCGCCTTGGCCATGGGCGCGGCCCAGGCCTCGGCCCAAACACTCTACATCAACGAACTACTCGCTGCGAATACAGCGGGTGTGTACGATGACTTTTTTGAGCGGGAGGATTGGCTTGAACTGCACAACGCAGGAAGCATTTTGAATCTGGCGGGATACTACCTCACTGACAATCCGGATTCACTGACGAAATGGATGTTCCCCCTCGGCGATCCCGGGGTAACCACCGTACTTCCCGGAGGCAAGTTGCTGGTGTGGTGCGACGGCGACGTGAATCAGGGCTCCGACCATGCTGGCTTCAGACTTTCTGTGGCTGGGGAAAGCGTACTTCTTGTCGCACCGGATGGCGTGACAGTGATTGACGAGGTTCAATTTGGTCCGCAGCAGGCGGACATCTCCTTCGGCAGAACCTGCGACGGATGTCCTGATTTCCAATTCTTCAACGCGCCTACACCGGACGCTCCGAACGCCGATACGCCCGCAGAGGCCGCCTTTGTGTTCATCAATGAAGTCCAGACGGAGAACACCCTCACATGCATCGACCAAATGCAGGAACAGGATCCCTGGCTCGAGATCTACAACCCCTATCCCTTCCAAGTGAACCTTGCTGGAATGCAGCTTGAAGTGGATGGGAATGTGTGGGAATTTCCTGCGGACAGGCCGTGGGAGACGACCGTGGCGGCGGACGGACACCGGCTGGTTTGGCTAGACGCCTCGCCAGAAGAAGGCGGCGACCATTCTGCGATTTTAGTCCCTACCGCAGCAGCGTTTTCCATTCGGCTCTATGCGGCCGATGGCACCCTGGTGGACGAAGTGCTCGCATCTGCCGCATTGCCGGGTGAATCCTGGGGACGTAGCACGGACGGAGGAGATGCTTTCACCTCCTTTGCGGCACCCACGCCGCGCGTCTCGAACACCTTCCTCTTTTTGCCCGCGGCGCCTGTTGTGCTCAATGAGTACTTGGCCATCAATTACACCGATGTGGTAGACGGAGCGGGCGAACACGAGGACTGGATCGAGCTCTTCAATGCCGGCGGCGTAGCTGTAGACCTCGCCGGACATTACCTCTCAGACGAAGTGGACAACCCCACGAAGTGGCAATTCCCCACCGGCATGCCGGCATCTACGGTGCTACCTGCTGGGGGCTTCATGCTGCTTTGGGCAGATGAGCAGACCGGAGAAGGGTGGGACCACGTGACATTCCGGCTGGGGGCGGATGGGGAGCACATCGCCTTGCGAGCCCCAGACGGGTATACGGTTTTAGATTCGCTGTACCCCGGGATAGCATGGCCGGACCTCAGCCAAGGGAGGTTCGTCGATGGAGGAGAGCCGTGGGTGACGTTTTCCCAAACTACACCCGGAAGCAGCAACAACGGGGCGGCTGTCGGTGCCACGTCCCTGGAGCCTGCTCAACCTCGACCAGCCGTGCGTGCACGCTGGGTGGAGCCCGGGGGCTGGGTAGCAGAATCAGGGCCGATTGCTGTGTTTACGGGCGCTGGAGCTTGGATTGCCGATGTGCCAGTGGGTACCTCTGGTTTTGCTGCCCCGTCACATCCAGGCGCATATGTTGCAAAAAGGAAGGACGGAACGGCGGTGTGGCTGTGGGTGGTAGGGAACGGAAATTGATGTACTTTCGCGGCCTGTAAAAAAGCGGGCCTGCGGGGAGGTCCGATGTACAACCGTCCGGAAGCCCCCGATTCCGGAACAACGAAAGGGTTCGTATGAACGAAGAAACCCTACACGCCGCGGAGGAAGCCGGAGAGGCCGCCGCACACGCAACCCCTGTTGCAGTCGAAGCGCCTGCAACAGAAATCGAGGCGGTCACTGAGGCCCCTGTGAAGCAAACTGCACCCCGCAAGCTTTCCGCGCGCCCGGAACTCGCAACGCCCGGTGCGTTCGATTGGGAAGCCTTCGACTCTGAGGCGGATGACAATGCTGCGGCGAACAGCACGCAACTCGAGGCGATTTACGAGAATTCGCTCAATCTGATCCGAGAAAAGGAGGTAGTAGATGGTACAGTCATCAGCATCTCGAAGAAAGAGGTGGTGGTCAACATCGGCTACAAATCGGAGGGGGTCATCAATGCTTCCGAGTTCCGGTACAACCCGCAACTGAAGGAAGGGGACGTGGTTCCCGTCTTTGTTGAGCGCCAGGAGGACAAAAACGGCCAACTCGTGGTCTCGCACCGCACTGCCCGCATGTTCAGCGCGTGGGACAACATCACGAAAGCGAAGGACGAGGATCTGATCATCCAGGGCGAGGTCAAGTGCCGGACAAAGGGTGGCTTGATTGTGGACGTCTTCGGCATCGAAGCCTTCCTCCCGGGATCGCAAGTAGACGTCAAGCCCATCCGCGACTTCGACATCTACGTGGGCAAGCAAATGGAATTCAAGGTTGTGAAAATCAACCAGGAATTCAAAAACGTTGTGGTCTCCCACAAGGCGTTGATCGAGGCGGAACTCGAAGAACAGAAGCGTCTGATCATCCAAGGGTTGGAAAAGGGCCAGGTGCTGGAAGGCACCGTCAAGAACATCACCACGTACGGTGTTTTCGTGGACCTCGGCGGCGTGGACGGTTTGGTGCACATCACCGACATGTCGTGGGGCCGTGTGAACCACCCGGAAGAGTTGGTGGAGCTGGACCAAAAAATCAACGTGGTTATCCTCGACTTCGACGACGACAAGAAGCGGATTGCTTTGGGCATGAAGCAACTTACGTCGCATCCGTGGGACGCCTTGACGGAGGACCTTGCGGAGGGCTCAAAGGTGAAGGGCCGTGTGGCTGTGCTTGCGGACTACGGCGCATTCATCGAAATCGCCCCGGGTGTCGAGGGCTTGCTGCACGTATCGGAAATGAGCTGGTCGCAGCACCTGCGCAGTGCCCAGGACTTCATGAAAGTGGGCGACGAACTCGAATGCATCATCCTGAACATCGACCGCGAAGAGCGCAAGATGTCACTGGGCCTGAAGCAATTGAAATCAGATCCGTGGGCAGAAATCGAGGCCCGTTATCCGGTCAATTCAAAGCACGCCGGTACGGTGCGCAACTTCACGAACTTCGGTCTTTTCGTCGAGCTTGAAGAGGGCATCGACGGTCTGGTCCACATTTCTGACCTCAGCTGGTCGAAGAAAATCAAGCACCCGAGCGAATTCTGCTCGGTGGGTGATCCGATCGATGTGGTGGTCCTTGAATTGGACCAGGAAAATCGCCGCATGAGTCTGGGCCACAAGCAACTGGAAGAGAATCCGTGGGAGGTTTTCGAGACGATTTTCGCAGTGGGTTCTGCCCACAACGGCACCGTCCTTCGGATTGACGGCAACCAAGCCACCGTCGCACTTCCATACGGACTTGAAGGTTCTTGCCACACGAAGCACCTCCAAAAAGAAGACGGAGGCGCGATGCTTGTGGACGAGTCGGGTGAATTCACCGTACTCGAGTTCAACCGGAATGCCAAGCGGATCACGGTGAGCCACTTGCGTACCCACGAAGAGGGTCCGAAGAAAAAGGAAACAAAAGAACGCAAACCCCGACCTGCGGCTACCGGAGGAGGGTCGAGTTCCCGCGCACTGGAAGAAATCAACGCAACGGTGGAGAAATCCACGTTCGGTGACCTCTCTGTGCTGAGTGCACTGAAAGAACAAATGGAGGGTGGCGAGCGTCAGGCAAAAGCTGACGCAGCTGCTGAAGCCAGTGCAGCAGAGGGCGAATCGGTTCCGGTGAAAAAGGCTGCGGCGAAAGCAAAGCCAGAAGCCGATGCGGAGCAAAAGCCAGCGAAGGCTGCGAAAGCCCCGAAGGCGAAGAAAACCGCTGAATCTAACGACGCGGAGGCCGATGCAGCCGCCGATGACAACGCAGAAGAAGCTGCTTCTTAAGCCGCAACTTTTCGGATACAACTTGTGCAAGGAGGCCCCGCGGGGCCTCCTTGTGCTTTCCTATCTTCGCGGTCACATCCATGGAAACCCATACGCTCGTAGATCCGGTTCGCTTCGAGAGGATTCTCGACCGCATGGCCCATCAGGTGCTTGAAGACCATGATTTTTCAGGAACTGTGCTCGTCGGATTGCAACCTCGGGGAGCGCGACTTGCAGAGCGCATCCAGGCGCGTGTTGCGGTTTTAGCGGGAGGGGCAGAGGTGAGGTTAGGAAAGCTGGATGTAACCTTTCATCGGGACGATGTGCGCATGCACGATCGGCCCCTTGCCCCAAATGCAAACGAAATGCCCTTTTTGGTCGAAGGGCAGCGGGTCATTCTCATCGACGACGTGCTCTACACCGGACGATCCATCCGTGCCGGCCTTGACGCGCTGCTTGCGTATGGGCGGCCGAGATCCGTTGAATTGCTCGTGCTCATCGACCGGAGGTTCCACCGCGAGTTGCCCATTGAGCCGCAGTACGTCGGGACGACCGTGGACAGCGTCGATGCACAATATGTCCGGGTGGAGTGGAAGGAGGAGCGTGGGCAGGACACCGTGGTACTCTTGCAAGAACGTCCGCAATGAAAACGCTCACCACACGGCACCTCACGGGCATTGCGGGATTGACTTCTGAGGATGTCCATACCTTGCTCGATACGGCGCAGGAGTTCAAGGAAGTCCTCAACCGTCCCATCCGCAAAGTCCCGACGCTTCGCGAGGTGACAGTGGCGAACCTCTTTTTTGAAAACTCAACGCGCACGCGGCTTTCGTTCGAGCTTGCAGAAAAGCGCCTCTCCGCGGATGTTGTAAATTTTTCGGCGTCGGGTTCATCCGTTTCAAAAGGCGAGACCCTTGTCGACACGGTGAACAACATTTTGGCGATGAAGGTCGACATGGTGGTGATGCGCCATCCCCATCCCGGAGCAGCGGTTTTCCTCGCGGAACGCATTCCGGACACCCCGGTGATCAATGCGGGGGACGGTACCCACGAGCATCCGACGCAAGCGCTCCTCGATGCATTCAGTCTCCGCGAGCGACTCGGATCGTTGGAAGGCAAAAAGATTGCCATCGTTGGGGACATTCGGCACAGCCGAGTCGCCATTTCGAACATCCTCTGTTTGCGGCTTCTGGGCGCGCAAGTGCGGGTATGTGGTCCCCGTACGTTGATGCCGCGCCACATCCGCAGCTTGGGGGTGGAGGTCTCACACGACCTCGATGCCACGCTTCGTTGGGCGGATGCGGTGAACATGCTTCGCATCCAGCTCGAGCGCCAAGGGGGGGAAGGTCGGGTGCCGTATTTTCCGTCATTGCGGGAATACGCTCGGGCGTTCGGAGTAGATGTTGAGCGGTTGTCTCGGCTCGATCGGGTGCCGTGGATTTTGCATCCAGGACCGATTAACCGGGGCGTAGAAGTGACCAGTGAAGTGGCTGATGGACCGTGGTCAATCATCCTAAACCAGGTGGAAAACGGTGTTGCGGTGCGAATGGCTGCACTGTATTTGTTGGCTCCGATGCGTCCATAGTGGATTGGGCTATATTTACCGCACAACTTGCGATTCATGAAATTCTCTGTTCAACTTGCGGAAGGCATTGCGACAGTGACCTCCCACGTCGAAAAACTCGACGCTTTGCATGCGCCAGACTTGAAAGCTGAGTTCGTCCGCCTGTCTAAAGAAGAGGGCTGTACCCGGATGATTTTAGATTTAACGGGGTCGCTGTACTGCGACAGCAGCGGATTGAGCGCAGTGCTGATCGGCAACCGGTTGTGCCGGGATGCGGGCGGGACCTTTGTGCTTTCTGGATTGCAGCCGGCTGTGGAGCGTTTGGTCCAAATCAGCCAACTCGACAAGGTACTCACCATAGTGCCCACCGCGTCTGAGGCCTTCGATTTGGTCGTGATGGAAATCACGGAAAATGAACTCGGCAAAGAACCTACAGAGCATTAAAGATGAAGACATTGTATTCGATTTTGGGGCTCATTGTCCTTGCTATGTGCAGCATGGTCGGAGCATGGGCGCAGTGCACGCCTGATTTTGATTTCGGAACTGCCGAGTACGGCGCTTCGCCCGATGCCTCGCTGGGGGAACAGTTTGCCACGGGAACAGTGGGCGTGCCATACGCGGATGTGTTCCATGTCTTGGTCCCGGTAGATGCATCTGCAATCGACCCTGCCTTTGCTTTGCCACTTGATTCGGTGCAGTTGATTTCTGCAACGTTGCTTGACCCGATTACAGGGGCGCCCATTGACTTCGCCGCGTTGGGCATGTCCATTGTGTGCAACAACGGTGGGACGGCCGCTGATCCCTGCACATTTTTGGCAGGCGGACAATACTGCGCCGAAATCATGGGAGTTCCGACGCAAGCTGGTGCGTACCAAATGAGCCTCGACGTCCTTGCCTGGGTCACCGTATTCGGCATTCCCATCGGACAGCCGTATCCTTTCACGGGATACACCCTCGAGATCCTCCCAGAAGGGGGCAATGCGGTGGCTGAACTCGGAGCTTCTTTGGGACTTCAGGTTTGGCCGAATCCTTCGGAAGGACAGGGTACGGTTTCGTGGACTTCGCATGGACCCGCTTCCGTTGAAATCCGTGACGGTCTAGGGCGTTTGATCTATGCAGAAACTGTTGCAAGCGCACGCGGAACATGGGATCTCGCTGCGGCAGGTCTGGATGCCGGTACGTATGCGGTGACAGTGATGGAGGGGCGCCGAAGGGATACAGCCCGCGTGGTTGTCCTGGGCATGCGGTGAGTCCACCACGTGCCAGGGCCTGAATTCAAAGTAGTCGTGCTGGGATCTGGGGCAGCTGTGCCTACCCTTGATCGCGGCACGACTTCTTTGTGCTTGGTGCACAAGCAACACACCTTTTTGCTCGACGCCGGTGAAGGTGTCCAAATCGCTTTGAGGAAAGCGAAGATCCGATTCCATGGATTGACAGGCGTGTGCATCTCCCACCTCCACGGGGACCATGTGCTCGGTCTCCCAGGATTGCTCAGCAGCCTTGCGATGCTCGGGCGCACGCGCCCTCTCGAGCTGTGGGGGCCACCCGGGCTTGAATCCTGGTTGCAGGCGACATGGGCCACCACGCGCACCCATGTCAACTTTCCCGTTCATGTACACGTCTGGCCAGAGAGTCCCGCGATTTGTTGGGAATCGGCAGAACTCACGTTGCGCGCTTTTCCGGTGCGACACCGGATTCCCTGTTGGGGCGTGCGGTTTGATGAACGTGCACGCCCGCGCAAGTTGAACAAAGCGGCAATCGCCGGAATCGGATTGGAAATCGAAGCACTGCGTCAACTCAAAGCAGGCAATCCAGCCCGCGCTGAGGATGGAACACTCGTGCATCCGGAGGAGGTCCTGCTCCCGGCGGCAATTCCGAGGTCTTTTGTCTACACCGGGGACACCCTCCCATGCGATGCCGTCGTGGAAGGTGCCCGTGGAGCGGATTTGCTGTTTCACGACGCTACGTTTGGAGGAAACTTGCACAAACGGGCAAAGGAAACGGGGCATTCCACTGCAGGACAGGCCGCAGAAGTTGCTACACGGGCCCAAGTCGGTTGCCTCGTTCTCAGCCACCTTTCCGCGCGGTACACCCGACATGCAACTGAACTGCTGGAAGAGGCACGCAGGGTTTTTCCCCACACCGAAGTTGCTGAAGATGGCCGCGTGTTCCATGTACATCGGTTGGAAACGGTGGACAAGTTTTGACGCATCTGAGACGGGAGGGCAGCAGGTGAGAAATACCTTCGCGGCCGTCAGATGGAAAAGTTGCCCCGGTACATCGTCATTGCGAGCTCGTCTACGTTGATGCGCAAAGGCGCGCACGCCTTGTTGTGTGCTCACTACCCAGCGGCTGATGCGTTGGAGGTTTGTGGCGATGGGGAATTGTTGGAAGCACTCCGCACGCGCGAGCCGGATTTGCTTGTGATCGATCCGTGTTCGCGGGGCTTTTCACTGGCCCAGTTGCAAGTGATTCGCAAGGGGGCTCCGGAGATGCGGACTGTTGTGATTTCCGATGGTTTGCAGGGGCTGCAGTTGCTCGATGCTGTCCGGTCGGGCATCGAGGTGTTCTTGCGGTCCGATTGCGATGCCCACGAAATCGGAGAGGCCCTCCGTGCTTGCCAGCAAGGCGTTGGGTTTTTTTGTGGCCAAATTCTCGCAGCCCTCGAACACGCCGGCGTGGATGTGGCGGCGCTCAAGTTGGGAGCTTGGACCTGTGAGCCGGTGTGGCTTACGGAACGTGAGCGCGAAGTACTGACCCTCATTGCAGAAGGGCTTACCCATACGCAAATCGCTGATAAACTGAGTGTAAGCGGTCATACTGTGATTGCTCATCGCAAGAACATTCAGCAGAAACTGGGTGCGCGCAACACTGCGTCGTTGGTGATGTCCGCGGTGCGGCTGGGATTGACTGCTCCGAACCGCTTCCTCTTCAAGGCCTGAAGGGCGCGGAGAGGGTTTGGTGGGCGGAGGTGCAATCCCGACCTTTGCTAAAATCTCCGGAGATGCTCGACACCCTCAATCCGTTCGTCCACCTGCCTGTGGCCCAAAGCCGACTTCCGGAAGTGGACTTCGATCGGTTGCAGTTTGGAAGGACTTTTTCCGACCACATGTTCCTGCTCGAGTACAAGGAGGGTGCCTGGCAACAGGGCCGCATCGAGCCGTACGGGCCGTTCAGCATGAGCCCTGCATCCATGGTCTTCCATTACGGTCAGGCCATTTTTGAAGGCATGAAGGCGTACCGCCAAGCGGATGGAACAATTGCACTCTTTCGTCCTGGAGCGAACATCGCACGTTTCAACCGGTCTGCCGAACGCATGAGCATGCCGGCCGTGCCCGAAGCCCTGTTTTTCGATGCATTGAGCGCCCTTCTGCGGGTCGATGAAGGTTGGGTTCCCTCGCGCGAGGACAGCTCGCTGTACATCCGGCCTTTCATGATTGCTACGGATCCGTTCATCGGAGTTCGGCCGAGTGAGAGCTATGTGTTTTCCATTTTTACCTGTCCGGTGAATGCATACTACACGGAGCCCGTGCGCGTTAAAGTGGAAACTCACTTTACCCGCGCATGTCCAGGTGGAACCGGTGCCGCAAAAGCGGCGGGCAACTATGCTGGATCCTACTTTCCGGCAGCCCAGGCGCAACAGCAGGGCTACCACCAACTGCTCTGGACGGACGCCACGGAACATGCGTACGTTGAGGAAAGTGGAACAATGAATGCCATGTTCGTCATCAACGGGGTGCTGACCACTCCGCTATTGAGCGATTCGATTTTAGCTGGAATCACACGGGAGTCCGTTCTAACACTTGCACGCGATTTGGGCATCCCTACGGAAGAGCGCCGCGTTTCCATCGCAGAGCTGGAGCGGGGCATCCTCGACGGGACGGTTACCGAAGCATTCGGAGTGGGCACAGCAGCAACCATTGCTCCCATGGCGGTGATTTCATTCGGTGGCAACGACCTGCAACTGCCTGCTGTTGCAGATTGGAAAATCGCTCCGCGCCTCAGCACAGAACTCGACGCCTTGCGGCGCGGCCACATCGAGGATCGATTCGGTTGGATCATTCGGCTGTAATGCCCATGGTCCACAAATGGGTGACCTGGATTGCGTGTTCCGTTCTGGCAGGAATGGGGACAGGTTCTGCCCAAGTACACCGCATCCCAGTCGGGGCCGGTGCAACTCCGGTCGCTCTTGCCGGAGATTACCGGGCATTGGGATGGAATCCCGCGGGGTTGACGTTTCACCCCCTTTTCCCTGAAATCCGCGGCACTGCGGGAGGCCTTGAGGGAGGATGTTCGGTTGAATCGGAAGTGCTTCAGCGGAACGACATCTGGGACGATGTGCTCAACAGGGGAGAAGGCGATGGCAGCTGGACGGGACTCGGAGCGCGGGAATGGGCAGGGAGGTTAGCTTCGGATCGGCTGCGGCTCGATGGAGAGTTGTTGACCGCATCGGCTTACCGCAGAACGAAGCGTTGGGGATTTGCATATTCGTCTCGCCATCAGTTCACAGGTGAGCTGGAGTTGGGAAATCTTGCTGCCCAACTCCTCGTCGCGGGCGGTGGGGCCTCGATGTTCGACCAAGTTATTCTCGCGAATGGGGATACCGTTGCGAACGACGGTACATGGTCCATCGACGAGCTTTCAGGGATTTTAGGCGGTTTCGCTTCAGGCCCGGCCCCATTGCTGTCGGCAATCCTGGAGGGTACGCATGCTGGGGTCAGTTGGGTGCGGGTGCATGAGCTCGGCATTTCGCGCATGTGGGGCGAACGTGACGGGTGGACATTGCACACGGGTCTGGGTGGGCGTTTGTTGCTCGGGAATGGCTATTTCAGCATCGACGTGGAGGGGGACCAAATCGACGCCTTCGGCGCCTTCTCGAATGGGCTCGGCATTCCTTCCATGGCGGAACTGTCCACTTCCACAGGAACGTGGGATGGGCTGCGCAAATGGGGACCTGTGGGGCAAGGTTGGGCGGTGGATGCGGGCGCCGTCTTAGCGCGCAAGGATGGATTTTGGCTTTCTGCATCGCTCACTGACATCGGCAAGATGGAATGGCGCGGAGAGCGTTATACCATCGAAGGCGTTGAAGTGCCTGATTGGCAAACAGCAGTGGAGGATCCTACTTCCGTTGTGGAACTAGCAATCGGGGCCATGGACCCGGCGACATGGTTCAGCGAATCGGTACAGGAAACGCGAAAAGTGGCGTTGCCAGCGGCCTTCCATGCAGGTGCAGGCAAGTGGTTCGGTTCTGCGGTGTTGCTCGCAGCGGACGCCTCCCTCGCAAACGGCCAGGCGCTTGCCACAGAAACCCTTCGCCTCGGTGCGACAGCCATGGTGCGCATCGGGGGCCGGCTCTTTTTGGACATCGGCATGCGAAAGATTTCCGAGAGTGCGTTCCGCATTCCAGCGGGTGTGGTCATTGCGGCTCCGCAAGGGGGGTGGCAGGCGGGGCTCAGGGCAGGTGACATTCAGGCCTTGTGGAAAGGCGCACAGCCTGAAGTCGGTATGCAGATGTGCTTCATCCGATGGGCCTGGCAATGAAAGGGCTTTGGCTCGTGGCTGCAATTTGGGTATGTGGCGTGGGATGCAAATCAGCAACAATGGAAACGAAACCGATGGAAGTAATTGTGCTCGGCGGGGGGTGCTTTTGGTGCATCGAGGCGGTTTTTGACGGCATCGCTGGCGTGGATCGCGTGGAGTCCGGTTACATGGGCGGACACATCAAGCATCCGGCTTACCGGGAAGTATGCACCGGAAGGACGGGCCACGCGGAAGTAGTCCAGGTGTTCTTTGACCCTGCAGTGGTCCAGTTGGATGTGCTCCTCGACGTTTTTTTTACCGCCCACGACCCCACAACCCTCAACCGCCAAGGAGCGGATGCAGGCACACAATACCGCAGTGCGATTTTCTACACGGAAGATGACCAACTTCCAGTCATAAAAGCGGCGGTTGCTCGGGCTGCGGTGGAGTGGGAAGCTCCTGTAGTGACTGAAGTGACACCCGCTTCAGCCTTTTACCTCGCAGAAGAATACCACCAGGACTATTACGCGTTGAATGGAGAAGCGCCCTACTGCAAAGCGGTGATTGCACCTAAAATGAAAAAGGTCCAGGCCCGCTTTTCGCACGTGATGCGGGACCGGTGACGCTCAGTCTCCCGCCTCTTTCTCTGCGGCCTCGGCCTTTTCGATTTCAGCGTCGAGCATCCGTTCCAGTTCTCTTCTTGCCCCTTCACTGAGCTGGCTGTCTAACCGGGCCTGCTTTTTGAGATGGCGGTACATCGCAGATTTTCGCACTTCAAGTGCGACAAAAACGGTGTATACCCCTTCGCTGTTCATGTATTTTTCTTCCCCCACCTTCCGCACATCGGCGATGGTCGTGTTCGTCACTTCACGCACAAGTGTCTCGAACCGCGACATGGCCTCTGCAAGATGTTCTGTTTCTACATCTTTGCCGTAACTGTCTGATACCACCTGCAAAGTGGTGTTGACCTGCTGTGCAATGCCTTGACGCGCAAGAAGTTCTGCTTTGCTCCGCGCGATCGCATCTTGCTTGCTCGTGGCTTTTCCCGTCGCGCGAAAGAAGCGGGCATTCGATTCATAGGCCTTGCCGCTGAAAGGTTCCTTCACGCGTTCTCCCCACGGCTTGTCCGCGCAGGACGTTAGCAACAAGGTGGCAAAGAGGAGGGAAGATGCGATGGACTTCAGCATGGGCGTGATTTTTCCGGAAAGATGCGAATTGCATGCCAAATCCAACACCACCGAATTCGATGTACTTTCGTTCCGATGACGATGCGCAATCGCCTCCGAAACCTGATGCTCCGTGGCCGTGCGCCGGTGCAGCGGGCTGTGCGCAACGCTGCATGGAATGCCGACACGTCGGTGGTGTTGCTCTATTTGGACAAAGACGAAGATCGCTACCGCGAGGTGCGCCGCATCGCCCAACAAATCAAGACACTCCACGGCATCAAACGGGTGGTAAGGATGGCTTACATCGCCCGGGAAGAAAGGCAGTTCCGCCCTGGCAATTGCGGAAACTCGACTCCGATTACTGCTGCATGGGGGACTTCACTTGGTGGGGCTCGCCAGTGCGCCACGCCGCTGAGTTTTGTGCGGAGCCCTTCGATGTGCTCATCGATTGCGAGTCCGATGCACATTCCGAGTCGCGTTTGCCGCTGGATGCGCTTGTGCACGGTTCCGTTGCCCACATGAAATTAGGCACAGCAGGTGCGGTGGCTCGGCCGCAGGATTTTGACGTGGTGTTCGAGCGGGCATCCCGCATGGGCTGGACCGAACACATCGACCGCATGATTGCCTTCCTCACGAACCGGAACCTCACGGCATGAAGCCACGCGCAATTCCGCCCATCCAAGGGCATGGTCTCCATTTGATCACTCCGTTCAATGACCGGTCCGAAGTGGATTTCCCGGCACTTGAACGCATCCTTGCACGTGCTCTTGCTGCAGGCGTCGAGTTTATTTGGTTGCTTGGACCGGCGTCTGAACTCCCGTTGACTTCTGAAACGGAGCGCAGCCAAGTGCTTGCTTTCGTTTCGGATTGGGTCCGCGGCCGGGTTCCGTTGGTCGTCGGGATGGATGGATCGGACACCCGTTCGGTTGTGCGCAGTTGCGATCGGTTTGATTTTCCAGGTATTGCAGCCTTGGCGGTCGAAGCACCGCGCGCACACAGCCAAGCGGGCATCCTCGGACATTTCAGGTCCGTAGCAGAAGCTAGCCAGTGTCCGGTCATCATGGTCAATCCGGCGCGCCCAGACCGCGGTGGAATGGCGCCCGATACAGCCTTGGCGTTGGCCGAAGACGAGCGATTCTATGGGTTGATTGAGGCCTCCGGAGAAGTTGCTGCGATGGGAGAGATGTTCCGAAGAAGAAGGGCGGGTTTCCGGTTGTTCTGTGGCACGGATGCCCTCGCTTGGCCCTTGCTTGCGCTCGGTGCGGACGGTGTCGTGTCGGCCATTTCAAACGTCTTTCCGGAAGCCATTGCACGGATGATGGCGCATGCTGCATTCGGTTCTGTAACCGATGCACGCAACGTGCACCACGAACTCGCACCATTGATGTGGCGGGAACAACGCGAAGGAACAGCCCCAGTGATCAAAGCCGTTTTGCACCAGCTGGGACGGACCAAACCGAATGTCCGATTGCCCTTGACGCCCATTTCCGAGGGGTTGAAAGCAGAAATCTATGCTGCACTGGCAGACATGGAGGACGTGCTTTCCGGACCCGTTTGAATCCGTCGCAAGCCCCTTCAGCGGTTCGAATCAGGTCGTGGCGACATGCACACGTTCTGCCGCACGCACGATGGCTTCGGCGTTGAGTCCGTAGGCGTCCAAGAGTTGGGCCGGGGTTCCGCTTTGACCAAACCGATCGTTTACGGCCACAAATTCAATCCGGCTCGGCGCGTGCTGTGCGCATACCTGCGCCACGAGTGCGCCCAGGCCACCGATGCGCTGGTGCTCCTCTGCGACGACAACAGCACCTGTTCGCGCGGCAGATTCAACAATCGCAGCCTCGTCTAATGGTTTGATTGTGTGTATGTTGAGCAAGTCCACGCGCAGGCCTCGCTCTGCGAGTATCCGGGTGGCTTTGACCGCCTCCCAGGTCAGATGGCCGGTGGCCACCACGGTCACATCGTTGCCGTGCGCCAAATGTTGGGCTTTGCCGATTTCGAATGGGGCGTCTGGTCGCAAGAAGACCGGCACCTTCGGGCGGCCGAAGCGGAGGTACACCGGACCGATGTGTTGTGCCGCGGCAACCGTAGCGGCGTGGGTTTGGTTGAAATCGGCAGGGGAGAGGACCGTCATTCCTGGAAGCATGGCCATCATGCCCATGTCTTCGAGGATTTGGTGGGTCGCCCCATCTTCGCCCAAGGTCACTCCTGCATGGGAGGCCGCAATCTTGACGTTTTTGCCGGAATAGGCGATGGATTGCCGGATCTGGTCGTAGACGCGCCCTGTAGAAAAGTTCGCGAAAGTTCCGGTGAACGGGATGTAGCCGCCGATGGTCATTCCGGCGGCAAGACCCATCATGTTCGCCTCTGCGATTCCAGTTTGGAAAAATCGTTCGGGAAAGGCATCGCGGAATGCATCCATCTTCAGCGACCCCGTCAAATCAGCACACAACGCCACGACACGGTGATTTGTGCGTCCGGCTGCAAGGAGTCCAGTGCCGAAGCCACTGCGGGTATCTTTTGATTCCGTGGGCTCGGTGGTAAGGAGGTAGCGGGAGTCGAACATAGCTCAGTAATCGCCGAGGGTTTCTGGAAGTTGTACAAGCGCAGAGGCCAACTGGGCATCGTCGGGGGCAATTCCGTGCCACTGGTGACTTCCCTCCATGAAGTCTACGCCCTTGCCCATGCAGGTGCGCATGAGGACCACCGTGGGCTGGCCACTTCCGCGACGTGCCCGACCTGCGCGCACCGCCTTCCGCAGGTCCTCAAAATCGTGCCCGTCTGCCGTCAGTACGTGCCATCCGAACGCAGCCCATTTGGCCGCCAGGTCCCCCAGTCCGAGCACTTCATCCACCGGTCCATCGATTTGTTGGCCGTTGCAGTCAACAAAACTCACAATCGAATCAATCCGGTTGTGTGCTGCAAACATGGCAGCTTCCCAAATCTGCCCCTCCTGCAGCTCACCGTCGCCATGGAGGGAAAAGACGGTACGTGGGTCGCCTGCAAGGCGTTTGGCCAACGCAGCCCCCAAGGCCACGCTCAGTCCCTGACCCAAGGAACCTGAAGCTATGCGGACGCCGGGCAACCCTTCTTCCGTTGCGGGATGCCCCTGCAACCGCGAGTGGATTTTGCGAAACGTAGCCAGCTCAGCCACAGGGAAATATCCACGTCGTGCGAGGACGCTGTACCACACGGGCGAGATGTGGCCGTTCGAAAGGAAGAACAGGTCTTCACCGTGACCGTCCATCGAAAATGGATCTGCAACGCATTGCATCTCTTCGAAGTACAGCAGCGTGAGGAGCTCCGTACACCCCAGCGATCCCCCCGGATGACCGGAGGCAGCACCGTGGACCATCCGCACGATGTCACGGCGGATTTGGGAAGCGAGAGCGGTCAGGTCGTGGGTGGACATGGGCAGTCGAAATGGTGGTACAAAACTATTCCCTCAGGTCGGCACTTCCGCGCCCTGTGGACAGCATGTTGACAATCGTACCTTCGCGGCCTCAACTCCACGCCATGGCCCTGAAATGCGGCATCGTCGGACTCCCGAACGTCGGCAAGTCCACCCTGTTCAACTGCCTCTCGAATGCAAAAGCACAGAGCGCAAACTTTCCTTTTTGCACCATCGAGCCGAACATCGGCGTGATTTCTGTGCCAGATCCGCGGTTGAATGCCCTCGCTGCCCTCGTCAATCCGCAGCAGGTGGTGCCGACCACTGTCGAGATCGTCGACATCGCGGGGCTGGTCAAGGGTGCAAGCAAAGGGGAGGGGCTCGGAAATAAATTTCTTGCGAACATTCGCGAAACCGATGCCATTCTCCATGTGCTGCGGTGCTTTGAGGACGGAAATGTGGTGCACGTCGACGGAAGTGTCGATCCCATTCGCGACAAGGAAGTCATCGACATGGAGTTGCAGTTGAAGGACCTTGAAACAGTGGAGTCGCGCGCGGCGAAAATCCGGAAAGCGGCTTCTACCGGAGACAAGGAGGCTGCCCGAACCGCTGCGGTATACGACCGGATACGAGAGGCGCTGGAACGCGGCATCAGCGCCCGTGCCGTCGAAGTGGAGGATGCAGAACGTGCCATTCTGCGGGACCTTCAACTGCTGACTGCAAAGCCGGTGATGTATGTCTGCAATGTGGAAGAAACGGCAGTAGCTACGGGAAATGCCCATGTGGAGCGCGTGCAGGCGGTGGCGGCCTTGGAAGGGGCATCCGTCTTGGTCATCGGCGCGGCCATCGAGGCAGAAATTGCGGAGTTGGAGGATCCGGACGAGCGGTCCATGTTTTTGGGCGATTTGGGCTTGCCGGAGCCGGGAGTAGCCGTGCTGATCCGAAAGGCCTACGAGTTGCTTCAATTGCAAACCTATTTCACTGCCGGGGTGAAGGAAGTCCGTGCATGGACGGTGCGCAAGGGCTCGACGGCTCCTGAAGCAGCAGGGGTGATCCATTCGGATTTCCAAAAGGGGTTCATCCGGGCAGAAGTAATTGCTTTCGATGATTTCATTCACTTCGGATCCGAAGCTGCTGTGAAAGATGCAGGCAAACTCGCGGTAGAAGGCAAGGACTACGTTGTGCGGGATGGGGACATCATGCATTTCCGCTTCAATGTTTGAGCGCTGCGTTGCCTGCCTGCTCCTCTATCCCACGGTTGTAGCCGCACAGCCGCAGGCCGTGGTGCGCGCCATGGATGCCCAAGAAGAGGCCTGGAACCGCGGCGATGTCGCGGAGTTCATGGCGCAGGGCTACGCACCCCGAACTGATTTGATTTTTGTAGGATCAAACGGACTGACGGAGGGGTACGCGGAAACCCTGGCGCGGTACCGTGCGGCATACCCCGATCGCTCCGCGATGGGACAGCTCACCTTCGGTTTCCTGCGGTGGCAGCGGCTCGGGATGCGGCATGGAATCTACGTGGGAACGTGGAAACTCACCCGAGCAGAGGGGGATGTGGCGGGGCATTTCAGCTTGGTTTGGAAGCGTACCCTGCGCGGGTGGCGCATTGTTGCAGACCACAGCAGCTGATGTGGACGTGGGCGATTCTTGCCAGCACGGTGCTGGTGTCCATGTGGGCGTTTCGGCGTCCTGAGGTGATGGAGTGGGGGCTGCTTGTTCCAGCCCAAATGCGTGGGGGAAGCGAATGGTGGCGCAACGTAACGCACGGTTGGCTGCACGCGGACCTCGGTCACCTCGCTGTGAACATGTTCATGCTGTTCCAGTTTGGTCCACCGGTGGAACGTGAGTTGCCGGGATTTCCGCTGCTGTACCTCGGAGGAGTGGTGGCGGGCGCACTTCCTGCGCGCATCAAGCACCGCACGAATCCTCGGTACAGTTCGCTCGGTGCGAGCGGTGCGGTGTCTGCCGTGGTGCTGGCTTTTGTGGTACTGAACCCCACGGCAGAATTGCTCCTTTTGTTGGTGGTGCCGCTGCCGGCTTGGGCTGTAGGCATCCTCTTTTTGGCATACGAATCGTGGGCAAGCCGGAATGCGAACACCCGGGTTGCCCACGACGCTCACTTGTGGGGAGCTCTATTCGGCTTGCTTTACGCGCTCGCGTTCACTCTGTACTGACCTGCGCAGTGGGCCCAGCTGCAGGCACAATGCGAAACAGGTCTTCGTTCGGACGGACCATGTAGTAGGTTTCGCGCGCCACGCGCTCCAAATGCAATGGATGGTCCTCGATGTTCTTCAATTCCCCACGAACTGTCTGGATTTCGTGCGTGTAATGGTCAACTTGTTCCCGCAACTCCGCCAGTTCGCGCTGCGTGCGAAGGATGTAGAACAAGTCAATTTCGCTGACGAACGCAATCCAAACGAATCCAGCAAGCGCTGTAAGTGCATACCGGTTTAGCACCCACCTGTGCAGCATGCGTTTGAACAAATCAGGCATGCCCGCTTGATTTAGACGATGAGCGGCCACGACCCGACGGACGGTTGACCACCGTGGGCTTCACCTCAGGCTCTACCACGGCCGTGCGTGGCTTGCCCACGAACCCACCTTCATCTCGGCTGAAGAACAGGGAATCAGCGCCTTCAACGTGGTCTGCACGCAACAGGTCACCTTCCTTCACTTTGCCGCCGATGATTTCTTCCGCAATGGGATCTTCGAGGTACTTCTGGATGGCTCGCTTCAAGGGGCGTGCACCGAACTTCTCGTCGTATCCGTTGTGCACGAGGAATTCTTTTGCGGCCTCCGTGACTTCCATCCCGTAGCCCAAATCTTCAATCCGGGCAATGAGCTTGTACAGCTCGAGGTCGATGATGCGGTGGATGTGTTCGCGCTTCAGCGATTGGAAAATCACCACGTCATCGATGCGGTTCAAGAATTCCGGGGCAAATGCACGCTTCAATGCAGTTTGGATCACATTGTTGCGGTCTGACTCCTCGTTCGCTGCGCGGGCGGAAGTTCCGAAGCCTACCCCTGTCCCGAATTCGGAGAGTTGCCGTGCACCGATGTTCGAGGTCATGATGATGACCGTGTTGCGGAAATCGATCCGGCGTCCGAGGCTGTCCGTCATGTGGCCATCGTCGAGGGCCTGGAGCAGCAGGTTGAACACGTCGGGGTGTGCCTTTTCAATTTCGTCGAGCAGGATGATGCTGTAAGGCCGGCGACGCACCTTCTCGGTGAGTTGTCCTCCTTCTTCGTAACCGACGTACCCCGGAGGTGCACCGATGAGGCGAGAAACCGCAAACTTCTCCATGTATTCGGACATGTCGATGCGGATCAGGGCATCTTCCGAATCAAACATGAAGCGGGCCAAAATCTTCGCCAACTGGGTTTTCCCGACACCGGTGGGACCGAGGAAAATGAAGGAGCCGATGGGTTTGTTCGGGTCTTTCAATCCGGCCCTGTTCCGCTTGATGGCCCGCGCAACCCGGACGATGGCGTCTTCTTGGCCGATGACTTTGCCCTGCAGGTCCAACTCCATCCGGGCGAGCTTGCCCGACTCTTTCTCTGCAATCCGCTGGACGGGGATGCCCGTCATCATGGCAACGACGTCACCCACGTGTTCTTCCGTCACCGTGACCCGGTGGTTGCGGCTGTCCTCTTCCCATTTGGCCTTTGCAGCGTCGAGTTGCTCGTTGAGTGTGCGCTCTTTGTCGCGCAACTTAGCCGCCTCTTCGTAGCGCTGGCTCCGCACAACCTTGACCTTCTCATCCTTGATCGATTCGATGTCCGCTTCGATTTTGAGGATTTCTTCCGGGACTTGGATGTTGTTCAGGTGCACGCGGCTGCCGACTTCGTCAAGCGCATCGATGGCCTTGTCCGGCAGGTGGCGATCCGTGATGTAACGTGCAGTCAGTTTCACGCAAGCGTCGAGTGCCTCCTGCGTGTAGGTCACGCTGTGGTGCTCTTCGTACTTGTCCTTGATGTTGTTCAGGATTTGCAACGTCTCCTCCACCGTCGTGGGTTCGACGAGCACCTTTTGGAAGCGGCGCTCGAGTGCGCCGTCTTTTTCAATGTGTTGGCGGTATTCGTCGAGCGTGGTTGCCCCGATGCATTGGATTTCACCCCGTGCAAGTGCCGGTTTGAACATGTTCGAGGCATCCAGCGAGCCGCTCGCGCCGCCTGCACCTACGATGGTGTGGATTTCGTCGATGAAGAGGATGACGTCCGGAGATTTCTCGAGCTCGTTCATCACCGCCTTCATGCGTTCCTCGAATTGACCGCGGTATTTCGTGCCCGCTACCAAAGAGGCCACATCCAGGGTTACAATGCGTTTGTTGAACAGCACGCGGCTCACCTTTTTCTCCACAATGCGCAGCGCTAAACCTTCTGCAATCGCACTCTTGCCTACACCGGGTTCACCGATGAGGATGGGGTTGTTCTTTTTACGCCGGGACAGGATTTGCGAAACCCGCTCAATCTCTTTCTGCCGGCCGACAATGGCGTCGAGGCGGCCTTCTTCGGCCATCTTCGTCAAGTCGCGACCGAAGTTGTCCAGCACGGGGGTTTTGCTCTTCGGATCGACTTTTCGGGCACTCGAACCGCCGATGGACCCCATGGAATCGCCGTCGTCGTCGGCAGAGCTTGGGCCTTCTGCACGCGGCGAATTCGTGATGTCCCGGTGTCCTTCTTCCGCCAAGATGCTCTCGAGTTCCTCTTTTGCCACTTCGTAGTCAATGTTGAAGCCGTTGAGGGATTTCGTTGCCACGTTGTCCTCGTCCTTCAAGATGCTCAGCAGCAGGTGTTCTGTTCCGATCACCGCAGACTTGAAGATTTTCGCCTCGAGGTAGGTGATTTTCAGAATCTTTTCTGCTTGCTTGACCAAAGGGATGTTGCCTGCCCCCACGGCCTTTCCTGCGGCAGGGCGGATGCTGCCCTCCACCACTTTGCGCAGCTTTTGGAGATCCACATTCAGGCCTTCAAGGATGCGGACCGCCATGCCTTCACCCTCGCGGATGATGCCGAGCAGCAAGTGTTCCACTCCGATGTAGTTGTGCCCCAAACGGAGCGCTTCTTCCCGGCTGTACGTGATCACGTCCTTTACGCGGGCAGAGAATTTTGCATCCATGGTTTCAAAAGTTCCCCCAAGTTACGGACGGGCTTCTGCAAAGTTTCGGCCAGTCTCTCCCTTTATTCACAGCCACTGGGGACGATTTGTTGAGAATTGGTCCGGAATGACGGGCAAAGGGTCGCAATCCGGTGGTATTTTCGGGGGTCTTATTTCGCCGGATTTCCGGCTTCAACCCTGACAAGATGGCAGAAGGCGAGAAGATCGTCCCGATCAACATAGCGGACGAGATGAAGTCGGCCTACATCGATTACTCGATGTCGGTCATTGTTTCCCGGGCATTGCCGGACGTGCGGGATGGGCTCAAGCCGGTCCACCGCAGAGTACTCTATGGCATGCTCGATTTGGGCGTACTCTCGAACCGCCCTTATAAAAAGTCCGCAAGAATTGTGGGGGAGGTGCTTGGAAAGTACCACCCACACGGGGACAGCTCCGTGTACGATACCATGGTCCGGATGGCCCAGGAGTGGTCGTTGCGGTATCCCCTTGTGGATGGCCAAGGGAACTTCGGCTCCGTCGACGGAGACAATCCGGCTGCCATGCGGTATACGGAAGCGCGTTTGCGGAAAGCTGCGGAAGAGCTGCTGGCGGATTTGGAGAAGGAGACCGTGGACTTCCGCCCGAACTTCGACGAGAGCTTAGAAGAACCTTCTGTGTTGCCTTCGAAGCTGCCGAACCTCCTGATCAACGGGGCAAGCGGCATCGCTGTGGGGATGGCGACGAACATGCCGCCCCACAACTTGACGGAAGTGGTGAACGGAACGGTGGCCTACATCAAGAATCCGGAGATCACCGTGGAGGAGCTCATGGACCACGTGCTGGCGCCGGATTTTCCCACCGGGGGAATCATCCACGGTGTTGAGGGGGTTCGCGAGGCTTTCATGACCGGTCGGGGGCGTGTGGTGGTGCGCGGCCGGGCCCGGATCGAGGAGCTGAACTCAGGCCGGGAACAGATCATTGTAGAGGAAATTCCCTACCAAGTGAACAAGGCGGAAATGATCCGCAAAACGGCAGAACTTGTAAACGACAAAAAGATCGAAGGCATCTCGGAAATCCGGGACGAGTCGGACCGCAAGGGCATGCGCATCGTGTACGAAATCAAGCGCGATGCGATGGCCACGGTGGTACTGAACAAGCTGTACAAATACACCGCGTTGCAATCGGCCTTCTCGGTCAACAACATTGCACTGGTTGCTGGGCGTCCGCAGTTGCTCAACCTCAAGCAGCTGATTCGCTACTTTGTCGAGCATCGGCTCGAAGTCGTCACCCGCCGCACGCAGTTCGATTTGCGGAAAGCGGAAGAACGGGCCCACATCCTGGAGGGGCTCATCATTGCGCTAGATCATCTCGATGAGGTGATTGCGCTGATTCGGGCCAGTGCCACGCCGGATGTTGCGCGGGACGGCTTGATGGAGAAGTTCGGCCTCTCGGAGATCCAGGCGCGTGCAATTCTCGACATGCGCCTGCAACGGCTGACCGGACTCGAGCGGGACAAGCTGCGTGCCGAGTACGAGGACCTCATCCGAACGATTGCAGACCTCAAGGACATACTCGCCCGGATTGAGCGCCGCATGGCGATCATCGAGCAAGAATTGCTTGAAATGAAGGAGCGATTCGGGGACGAGCGGCGAAGCACCATTGAGTTCAGCAGTGCGGACATGAGCATGGAGGACCTCATTGCCGATGAGCAGGTGGTCGTGAGCATTTCCCATGCGGGCTATATCAAGCGCACCCGACTGGCAGACTACCGAAGCCAAAGCAGAGGCGGGGTGGGCTCGAAAGGGGTGGCAACGCGGGACGAAGACTTTGTCGAACACATCTTCCCGGCCACAAACCACAACTACCTGCTGATTTTCACAGCGAAAGGACGGTGTTTCTGGATGCGCATCTACGAAATCCCGGAAGGCGGCAAGACGTCGAAGGGACGGGCAATCCAGAACCTCATTCAGATTGAATCGGATGACAAGGTGTTGACCTACATTCCGGTGAGCGATTTAAGGGACCGTGCCTACGTAGAGGGCAATTACGTGGTCCTGGCCACCCGGAAGGGCCTCATCAAGAAGACGACCCTCGAGGCCTACTCGCGACCGCGTGCAAACGGAATCAATGCCATCACAGTGCGGGACGGCGATGAGTTGCTGACGGCGAAACTCACAAACGGATCGAACGAAATTATCATCGGTTTGCGCTCGGGGAAAGCCATCCGGTTCAATGAGTCAACAGCGCGTGCGGTCGGCCGGACGGCGATGGGGGTGAAGGGAGTATCCCTGGGGGGCGCTTCAGATGAGGTAATCGGCATGGTCTGCGTGGAAGATGTCAATTCGGACATCCTGGTAGTTTCTGAACGCGGATATGGAAAACGCTCACCGGTCGACGACTACCGGATCACGAACCGCGGTGGAAAAGGAGTGAAAACCTTGAATGTCACGGAAAAGACCGGTGCTTTGATCAGCATCTTGAACGTCACAGACGAGGACGACCTCATGATCATCAACCGGTCGGGCATCACCATCCGCTCGGCGGTCTCTGAGCTCCGGGTGATGGGCAGAGCCACGCAGGGTGTGCGGTTGATTCAACTTCGGGGCGACGACCAAATCGCTTCCGTATGCCCCGTACCGAAGAGCGAAGATGAGCCAGACGTTGCCTTAGAAAGTTCTGAGGAAGGGAACGGCGCAGGAGAGATGCCAGCATCAGAGGAAGGCGCATCGGATGCGGGTGAATGAAAGCGGTACAGTTGTTGAACCTAATTTTGGCACCATGAAACACCTGATTGTGTTCCTTACCCTGCTTGCGTGCACAGCCGCGGCATGGGCCCAGCCGGAAGTTGTCAGCGCGTACAACGCAAACGCAAGCGGCGATTATGTGAAGGCCATCGAGTACATCGAAAAGGCGATGAGCAACCCGAAAGCGACCGTGAAAGACAAGACATGGCGGTACCGTGGAGAAATCTATTACAACGTCGTTACGAAAGGGGGGGAGCTCGCGAAGAACTATCCGAATGCCCTGCGGTTGTCCCTCGAGTCCTACCTGAAAGCAAGGGAATTAGACGCGAAAGGGTACTACGAACGCGAAATTTTGTTGGCCATCGGCTTGCTCCAGACTGCGGCGAACAACGCGGGAATCGAGCTCTACAACGCGGAAGATTTCGGAAACGCGGGGGTGCAGTTTGATTTGGCCCACGAAGTGGCACAAGCCTTCAAGGGAGTGGACACCGTGGCCGTTTTCAATGCAGCCCTGTGTTATGAAAAATCGAACCAAATCGATTTGGCGGTGGCCCGCTACCGCACCTGTGGGGAATACGGATACCAGGTGCCGAATGTGTACCTGTTTGCCGCGAGCTTGATGCGCAAGCAGGGCAACGTGGAAGGCGCGCTTGCTGAGTTGCAGGCCGCGAGAGCCAAATACCCGCGTGAACAGGGTTTGGTTATCGAGGAGCTCAACATCTACCTGGAATCCCGTGACTACACTCGGGCTGAAAAAGCCATGGACGTGGCCATTGAGTTGGACGGCACGAATGAAATCCTGTGGTTCAGCAAAGGATCGGTGCTTGATAGCCAAGGGAAGACGGACGCTGCAGCGGAGGCGTACCAGCGCGCTATCGCGTTGAAGCCGGACTACTTCGATGCGAATTACAACCTTGGAGCGATGTACTTCAACCAAGCCGTTCAGGACATCAACGCATCGAACGAGATGTGGAGCCCGCGCATGACACCGGCCCAAAAATCAGAGCAGACGCGCTTGGAGGCACAGGCCAAGTCCCGTTTCGAGCAAGCAAAGCCATTTCTTGAGAAGGCCCATGAGGTGAATCCCGAGGACAGGGACACCATGCGGTCGCTGCGGGACGTGTACACACGGACAGGTGAGGATGCGAAACTGAATGCCATCAACGCGAAGCTTGCGGGGGGGCAGTGAGCTGATGTTTGCATGAGCAGTGCTTGGAACGGGGGGCGCGGCCTCCCGTTTCCGTTTCTCTGGCTCGTTTAACATAATGTATATTATCATTCAGCCGGAATCCGTTGAAAATTCGATGCGATGGACCGCAACCTGACCCGTTGCCTCTGCGTATCTTCGCCCCGGAGGAATGGCAGAGTGGTCGATCGCGGCGGTCTTGAAAACCGTTGACCTTAACGGGTCCGGGGGTTCGAATCCCTCTTCCTCCGCCCAGCACAAGAGAAGCCGGGACAGCACGCTGTCCCGGCTTTTGCATTCTGCCGATCCTTTCTTGGAACCAGCATGCCGCAGGAACGGCAGAACGCGCAATTCGATTCCTTTGCCAAGCGAATGAAAGGCCGGGACAGCGGACTGTTCCGATTTCAGTGCGGAAATGAATCCATCAAATGCGTTCGTTCCAGCCGCGACCTGCAAGAATCAACGGAATTGAACGCTGCGCTCGGCGCATCTGGGTTTCTGCTTGTTTTGCGCCAGTGATGTAGAGGACATGGCTTCGTTTACGCCCCGGTGTCAGTGCATTGAAAGCAGATAGAAGCTCGGGATTTCCTTGAAGTACGTGCTGCAGTGCTTCAGGTAGCGGATCAGCTGGTGTGTGTGCAAGGCCCGAGGGCGCAGGGAGGTCGATGAGGAGCTTCGACGCGTCGATGTAGGACGTAACAGCGGCGGTGTAGCGGTGAACTTCTGCGGCGGTCGTGAATTTCATTTGGCGCGCAATGCGCGAGTTGGGCCCGGCAAACTCCAGCAAGCCAAAGGAGTCTGAAATCGAGGCCCCGTGCATGAAGCCCAATACACATGCGTCCTTGAGGGCACTCAAAATGGCCGCATTTTTTCCACGGTATGTGTAGGTCGGAACGCCCCATTTGATGGTTTCCGTGAGCCCTCGGTCGAGCAGCAAATTGCGCATCGCTGCGAGCGGTTCGGTCCAGCGCAACACCTTGCACCCCGGTGTGCCTCCAAGCGCACAGCGACCGCAGCCGTTTGCTGCAAAGTCCTCAAAATGCGCGGGTGCGCCTGTCATGGATGAGCGGGCAAGAGGGTGCCGGTCACTTCGCCGAAGCTAATGTGCAAATCTCCGTAGGAAGCCCGGCCCGTGATGCGCAACGCATCCCCATCTGCGAGAAATGTTCGCGTCCCAGCCGTTCCGAGGTCGAGGGGTTGGGTGCCGCGCCAACTGAGTTCCAGGAGTGACCCGTAGCTCGTGGGATCCGGGCCTGAAATGGTTCCGGATGCCATGCAATCTCCGGCGCGGACATTGCAGCCGCCGGAAGTGTGGTGCGCCAGCTGCTGCCGCATGGACCAGTAGAGGTACTTGAAGTTTGAGCGGCTGATGCGCACGGGTGACCCACCCGCGGGAAGGATTTCGACGTCAAGCTCCACGTCGAAGTGCGTATCTCCTTGCGAAGCCAAATAAGGTAGCACGGGCGGATCCTGCACCGGACCGGGAATGCGGAAAGGGGCAAGTGCTTCGAGCTGAACGATCCACGGGGCCATGCTCGACGCGAAATTTTTGGCCAAAAAAGGTCCGAGCGGGACGTACTCCCATTTCTGGATGTCGCGGGCAGACCAATCATTGAACAGGGCGCACCCGAAAATGTAGTCTTCCGCCCTATCCACCGGAATGGGTTCGCCGAGCGGCGGGCCGTTGAACGTGATGAAGGCCATCTCCAACTCGAAGTCGAGCAAGCGGCTGGGCTGAAAGACCGGTGGGCCATCGTCCGTTGCAGACGTTTGGCCCCAGGGACGGCGGACCGGCGTGCCGCTCACCACGATGGAGGACGCCCGTCCATGGTAGCCTACGGGCAGATGCTTCCAATTCGGGAGCAGGGCACGTTCCGGATCGCGGAACATTTTCCCCACGTTCCGCGCATGGTCTTCGCTGCTGTAGAAATCCGTGTAATCCCCGATGTCTACCGGCAGATGCAACGTAGAATCCGCTTGCAGCACCAGAAAATCGAGGGCATCGGGAAGGTCGCGCACAGCAGCGCACTCCTGAGAAAAAAGGCGTTGGAGTTCCGAGCGAAGGGCCCGGGCAGCGGACTTCCCTCCTGCCAGCATCCGGTTGAGCCGCGGCGCGGCCAAATCCGCCACAGAAACACCACAATCCGCTAAGAATCCGCGCTCTGCAAGCCTGCGTACGTCCACGATGTGCGCGCCGAGTGCCACCCCGATGCGGGCATCGCGGGCGGGGGTGCTGAAGACGCCCCACGGCAAGTTTTCAAGCGGGAAGCCGGTACCCTCGGGAAGGGGCACCCAGGAACGGAGCGGCGTCTGCTGCATGGCCGCGAAGGTACTACCTTGCCGGCCATGGGACCTGCATTCCAGGCAGAGGGGCCGCCCGAGGATTGGTACGCCGATCCGGTTTGGGCACGTGTCCATCCGGGCGGACGGGACGTAGGCGGTGGGCCGGCTGTGCGCCTGTGGGTCCGCGGTGTACCGGCACTGATTACCGCTCCGTGGGCCTTGCACACCGCAAGGGCGGCATGTGACCTCGAGGTGTGGGCTGCACAGCCCGAGCCGTGGGTGGTGGTGGATGCCCCTCCTCTCCTGCCCTTTCCACAGGCCCCGCCGGTGGGCGGTTGGTTTCAGCAACGGCATACCCGGATGTTGCGGCTTGCCCCAGAGGGAGCAGTTGCCTGTGTGCCTGCGAACCGGCGCAAGCAGTTGAATCGGGCATTGCGCGTCGGACTGAAGGCGGAGCCGGATGTGCCTGTGGCCGATGTGGTCCGGTTGCATGCAGGAGCACGCGATAGAAAAGGATTGGCTGCTGATGCGGCGGCCCTCGAACGGTTGCTGGATGCACTCGTGGCCTCGCCCTGGGTGCGGTCGTGGGGCATTCGGGATGCCGATGGCCGGTGGGTGGCCGCAGCAGTTTTTTTGCAGGAACGCTCCCGCTGGGTGTATGCGTTCGGAGGTGCCGAGCGGAACAGCCGATCGGGGCTTGCGACCGTGGCCTTGCTCGGTGCGGCCATCGATGCTGCGGCGGCAGCGGGTGCAGATTGGTTCGACTTCGGGGGATCCACTGACCCGGGCGTGGACCGGTTCTACGCGGAGTTTGGCGCGGATGCCGCGCCCAAATGGAGGTGGGTGCGCTCAGCTGCCTGGGCCCTGCCGTGGATGCGCTGGATGCGGCCAGATTTGGTGCGCGGAGCGCAACCTGGTACCCGCCCCTAACGCAATAGGCTGAACGACTGAACCAGCTCGATCGGCTCTCCGCCGCAGACACTTTGCAGGAGAAGCCGTGCGAAATAAGTCCCGTCCGTGTGCGCTTCGCCGGACCACGCGGCCCCCGGGACGGTCGACGCGTACAGCACATCGCCCCACCGATTGTACACCTCCAAGAGGTAGGCAGAGAATCCACCCGCTGGAAACCCACTGGGTCCCTCCGGGCGGAAGCCTTCATTCTTCCCATCGCCGTTCGGAGTGAAAACGTTCGGAAGGTAGAATTCCTCTGCGCGCAGCGGGGGCACGACGGTCGCCACGGCAGATGCGGCCGTGACCTCTCCGCACAGGGGTTCCGTGGCCAATGCAACCACGGTCCACTCACCCGCGGGGGCTTCCCAAACAACAGACGTCCCTATTAGTTCCGTCCCGTCCGGCAGGGTCCACTGCACCTCCGACGGCATCCCCCCTTGCCAACTCAGTTCCACCACCGCCGTGTCTGTGCATCCGTACAGGACATCGGCTACCGGCCAACCGGCCGGACCGGGCACCGCGACATCCCAAGACAGCACAGCACTCGCGGGGCATCCCGTAGCTGCGCCTGCAGTGGCTGTCGCGGTGTACACTCCGGGCACGGTCACCGTGTAGGTCGCTGCAACGTCATTCGTGCCGATATCGAGAACGGGCGGCCCCGCCGGCGCAGGCCCTTCGAGCTCCCACTGCATTCCCTGCGGATCGGTCCCGGTGGCCAACCAGGTCACTTCCCAACCCGCACACGGCTCGGTCACCACCTCGAGCTCCACGGCGGGCAACGGTGGCAATGTGCCGCCAGCTTCCGCTCCGAATGCACACCCAGACCATTCCGTCTCCACGGCAAGCGATCCCGCAGCGCCTCCTCCACCCACGACCGCTTCCTCCTCGGCATTCCACGTCCAACCTCCGCCGGCCTCCCATGTCCACGTTGCTTCTGGCGGCACCTCCCCCACGGCCGTCCATTCCCACTCCCACAATCCACCGGCACACACTGGCGCCTGGGCCACCAGTTCTACGCTCCAAGGCACGATGGCCACGACGTTGAACCACAAGGTTCCCGAACATTCCCCGAGGGTGTAGGTCGTAGAAACGGTGTACACCCCGGGGGCAGCGTAGGTGTGCGAAGGTGAAGTCGCTGCAGACGAATTGCCGTCGCCGAAATCCCAATTGAAATCCGATGCATCCGCTGTGAGTACTTCGAATGCAGCGACAAGACCTGTACAAGAGGCGGGCGCAAGGACCTCGGGCACCTCTGCCGCACAGGTTACCACGTCCACTGTAAAGTCCCGGTAGATTGCTCCGAGCAAGACGCCGTCCCGCCATTCTTCTACCCAAATGCCGAGGGCAAACTTTCCCGGCAGCCCGGGCACACCGGTGAATAGGCCAGTAGCCGGGTGGATCAGGGCATTCGCACCCGCGCCGAGCGGTGCTGCCGCTGAGAACCCCGCAGCCCAGTTCACTTCGTTGAAGGGCGGGCCGGCCGGTACAGGAGGCATCGGCTCGGCCGGGTCTCCGCCCAGGTGGATGCTGCCGAGTGCATAGGCCAACGAATCTCCGTCTGCATCCACAGCGGCATTGTCCAGTCCGAACGGAATGCCGTTGCACACGAAGGCTTGGGGCAGCTGAGCAAAGGCCGGGCTGGAGTTGCTTCCGGTCGTCCGCGCAGTTCCCGGTATGTGCGCTGCAAGTGTGAATCCTTGGTCTTCAGGGATTTCCAAATTAGTCACCGAGGGGGAACGGCAGCACCGGCTGTGCACGACCGTGTAGGTGCCCCCCACCACGGGGAGGGACAACGTGAAGACGTATTCTGCCCGTTCGATGCACAACTCGGGCGGCAACACCGCGCATGTGTTCGGGGATTCCGGGATGATCTGTTCCACCGTTGTCGCATCGAGGGGGGCATTCGCAGTGGTGTAGAGTGTCCCCCCGAGGTACACGGCAAAGGCAGCCGAGGCGTCGAATCCCGTTCCGTTCGTGTTCGTGGGGCCGCAGTCGCGGTAAATGAAGCAATGCACTTCGTACAGCCGGTTGCCGGCGGCATCGGTGCCAAGGAAGAGGTAGGTCATCTCGCCGCCGACCAAATGCGTCGCGCGCGACCATTCGGCGGTCGAAGCGAACGCAACCAGCAGGAGCATGCGCCACATCATGCACCCAAGGTAGCACCCCGGACCTACCTTTGGGACATGTGGCGTCCAC
>CAZMNI010000001.1:0-54140 GCA_964567615.1 uncultured Chryseobacterium sp. | reverse complement strand
TCGCGACCCCCTGCGTGACAGGCAGGTATTCTAACCAACTGAACTACCAGACCAAATCCCCTCTTGCGAGCGGAGCGCAAAGATACATTCGACAGCAGCGAATCTGCAAGCGCCGCCTACGGAGTTTCGGCAAAAAAGTTGCAATTCCATGGATGTCAGCAGGGTCTATCCTTTCAATGCCTTGGCGCGTCGCACCAAATACGCGCTCAACACGGGGTAAACACCCTGGGCACGATCGACCTCAACGAAATCCACGCGGTATTGAGCGCATTTCACCGCGAGTTCTGCCCGCATAGCGGCCATGTGTTCCATGTAGCGGGTCTTCACTTCCGCTGGGAACATGCGCAATTCCTCGCCGGTCTCCAAATCTGTGAACCGTGTCGGCCGGTTGTCGAATGCGAAGTCCAGCTCCGTCGTGGCGTCGAGTACCTGGAACAAGACTACATCATGCGCGTTGTGTCTGAGATGCTGCAACGCACCAAGCAATGCCTCAATCCCCCCTGGATCACCGAGAAAGTCACTGAATACGCAGACGAGTGAGCGGCGGTGGCACAGTTCTGCCACGCGATGCAATGCAGCTGCCGTGGCGGTCACCGCGTCTGCAACCGGAAGAGCAGGCGCCGCGTCTAAAATTTCATCCAATCGGTGGTAGAGCCCTCGGAGGTGCGCAGCACTTGAGCGCGCAGGGGCTTGAATTTCTTCTCCCCTCCCGTAGGCAGTCAGTCCCACGGCATCCCGTTGGCGCTTTAACATCTCGATCAAAGCGGCCGCTGCGTGCACTGAAAAACCCAGTTTCGTTGCGACTACTTCCGAGCGGTTCGCAGGTACCGGATACACCATGGACGGGCTGCAATCCAAGACAAGCTGGCACCTCAGGTTCGTTTCTTCTTCGAACCGTTTGACATACAACCGGTCCGTTCGCGCAAACAGCTTCCAGTCGAGGTGGCGCGTCGATTCACCTGGATTGTACATCCGGTGCTCGGCGAACTCCACACTGAACCCGTGGAAGGGGCTCTTGTGCAGTCCCGTAATGAATCCCTCAACCGCTTCCCGAGCAAGGAGCTCGAGGTGTCCGAGTCGCTGGTTTAGTGAGGCTTCCCGTTGAAGGGGCATCTCACATCAACGCGTCGAGTTTCTCGACGAGGACCTGTTTCGGCACGGCCCCGACCACCTTGTCCACGACCTGACCGTTTTTCAGGAACAGAATGGTCGGGATGTTCCGAATGCCAAATTGTGCACTGGTGCCTGAATTGTGGTCCACATTGACTTTGCCGACCACTGCCTTATCGCCGTATTCCTGGGCAATCTCTTCTACCACAGGCCCCACCATCCGGCACGGTCCGCACCATTCTGCCCAAAAGTCTACCAGCACCGGTTTATCGCTCGCCAAAGCCAGGTCCGCGAAATTCATATCCGTCAATTCAACTGCCATCTTTCGTGGATTGTGCGCCGGTGGGCGCGGTTTCAGTGAACAAATTTACATCTCCTGCATCGATTCTCATCCGGAGGTGCGATTCCACTCGAATCGGCATTCGACCCCTGCAGGTTCAGTCCATGCCTGCAACGCGGCGAGGGCGTCGTCTGAAATCCCGACGCGGCGGGTCCTGCTCACAAATTGCAGGGTGCCCCCGTCCGAAGCGACGTCTACGCTCAGTCCGACCGGTCCCGGGTGCGATGCGGTCCAGTTTTCGATTTGGTCTACAAAAACCGGGTCAATCCGGTCCACCGGCACAACAAGGCGCACGCGGGAGAGCATCTTTTCACGCACGTCGGCGAGCAACTCCATGCCTTTGATGCGGAATTCCACGTCGTTCGGATCGTCGCGGTACCTGCGGGGATCCACCATGCCGCGGACCCAAACAAACCAACCTTCCACAAGGAAGTCCTTGAATTTCAGGTAGTCTTCTCCAAACAGGGAAAAACGCTCCGTGGCGTGCAGGTCCTCGAGGGAAAAGGTCCCGAACGGCTTTCCTTGCTTGCTAATCCGGTGCGCGACTTCTGCAATGCGCCCTGCGAAGCGGAGTTCCCTTCCGCGGAGGGCCAGCGGCTCCGCAAGGGCCGAAAGCCCTTCAGCAGGAGAGCACATGTGTTTGATTTCGAACGCAAACTGATCCAGCGGATGCCCTGAAATGAACATGCCGATGACCTCTTTTTCCTTCATGAGTCCGACCATCGGGTCCCACGGTTCGCAATCCGGCAGTACCGGCTCCGGAGCCCGCTCCACTTCGCCGTCACCGAATAGGGAGGCCTGTGCGGATGCAGCGGCCTCAGCTGCCCCAGCGCCGTACCTCGCGGCAAGCTCGATTCCCGTCCGTCCCTTGTCGTCGCAGGCGAAGTAGCGCGCCCGGTTGCCGTCTCCGAATCCGTCGAATGCTCCGGCGAGCGCGAGTGCTTCGAGAACCCGCTTGCCCACGTCTCGCCCGCCGGCGCGACGGGCCAAATCGAACACGTTGCGGTAGGGTCCTTCACCGTCTTCCCGGCCGGCGACCACGGCCAGGACGGCCCCCTCCCCTACGCCACGCACCGCACCCAAACCGAACCGAATGGCCCCCTGCTTGTTGACACCGAACTTGAGTCCCGATTCGTTCACATCGGGCCCGAGCACCGGAATTCCCATGCGACGAGCCTCCTCCATGAAGAAGGCGACTTGCTTGATGTCGGACATGTTGTTCGACAGGACCGCAGCCATGTACTCCGCCGGATAATTTGCTTTGAGGTAGGCAGTTTGGTACGCTACAAGCGCATAGCACGTTGAGTGCGATTTGTTGAATGCATAGGCCGCGAAGGCCTCCCAGTCCTTCCAAATCTTCTCCAACTTCGTTCGCTCGTGGCCGCGTGCCTCCCCTTGCGCCACGAACTGCGGTTTCATTTTCGCGATGAGGTCGGCCTTTTTCTTCCCCATGGCTTTCCGCAAGGTGTCCGCTTCGCCCTTTGTGAAGCCCGCGAGTTGCTGCGACAGCAACATCACCTGTTCTTGGTACACCGTGATGCCGTAGGTTTCGGCGAGGAGATTCTCGCAGGCCGGCAGGTCATAGACGATGGGCTCTGCGCCATGCTTGCGTCGGATGAAGCTCGGAATGTACTCGAGGGGACCCGGCCGGTACAGGGCGTTCATCGCGATCAAATCCGCGAACACAGTGGGCTTGAGCTCGCGCAGGTACTTCTGCATGCCCGCGGATTCATACTGGAAAATACCGACTGTTTCGCCGCGTTGGAACAGCCCGTATGTGCGCGCATCGTCGAGGGGAAAGGCATCGGGGTCGAGTGCGATGCCTTGCGTCGCCTGCACGTTGCGCACCGCATCCTTGATGATGGTCAAGGTTTTGAGCCCGAGGAAGTCCATCTTGAGCAACCCCGCATCTTCCGCCACGGCATTGTCGAACTGCGTGCAGGCCATCTCGCTGTCCTTTGCCGTGGCAATCGGGACATAATCCGTGAGGTCGGATGGCGTGATGATGATGCCGCATGCGTGGATGCCGGTGTTGCGGAGGCTGCCTTCAAGGACCCGTGCGGTGGTCAGCGTGCGGCCTTCAAGGCCCGGAGAATCCGCGAGTTTGCGCAAGGCGCGCACACTTTCGAGTTCTTCCGCAGAGCGAAGTTCTTCCTTGAGTTGCTGGTCGTTGAGGCGGAAGAGCTTCGCCAAACTCACGTCAGGCAACATTTTTGCGAGGCGGTCTGCGTCGGACAGCGGCAGTTCAAGGACGCGCGCGGTGTCGCGTACTGAGCTTTTTGCCGCCATGGTGCCATAGGTGATGATTTGGGCCACCTGGTTCGATCCATATTTGCGGATCACGTAGTCGATGACCCTTCCGCGGCCTTCGTCGTCGAAGTCGATGTCGATGTCCGGCAGGCTCACCCGGTCCGGGTTCAGGAACCGTTCGAACAGCAGATCGTACTTGATCGGATCGACGTTCGTAATGCCGACGCAAAAGGCCACAGCCGATCCCGCGGCAGAGCCGCGGCCAGGACCGACGCTGACACCCATCTCACGTGCGGCGGTGGTGAAGTCTTGGACAATCAGGAAATAGCCTGGATAGCCCGTATTTGCTATGGTTTCGAGTTCGAAGTCCAACCGTTCGCAGACGGCGTCGGGAACGGGCGTTCCGTAGCGGCGCTCGGCGCCGAGGTAGGTCAGGTGGCGCAGGTAGGCGTTTTCGCCACGCTTGCCGCCGTCCTCAGCGTCGCGGGAGTCGACGAATTCGGAAGGGATATCGAATGCGGGCAGCAGGACGTCCCGCTCGAGGACGTACGGTTCGCACCGCGCCACCACCTCAGCAACCCCGACTAGAGCTTCAGGAACATCCGCAAATTGCGCGCGCATTTCGTCTGGCGTGCAGAGGTAGAAGCGGTCGTTCGGCATGCCAAACCGAAATTCCCGGCCGCGCTTGCCGATGTAGCGCTTCGGTTTGCTGGCGTTGGCGGCATCCTTGACGCACAACAGAATATCGTGTGCCTCCGCTTGATCTTGACGGGTGTAGTAGGTGGAATTTGCCGCAACACACGTTACCCCGTGCTTCTTGCACCAAGCGAGCAAGGTGCGGTTGACCACTTCTTCCTCCTCGAGCCCATGCCGGTTCAATTCGGCATAGAATCGATCTCCGAACACGGACTTGTACCACAGAAAAGCCTCCTCGGCCTGCCGTTCACCGACGTTGAGAATCAACGAAGGGACCTCGCTGAAAAGTCCCCCAGTGAGGCAGAGCACATCGTCCGCATAGGCCGCTAGCCGGGCGCGATCGATGCGGGGGACATAGTAAAACCCTTCGGTGTAGGCGGCTGAGCTCAGCTTCGCGAGTCGGTGGTATCCTGCTTTGTTTTGGGCCAAAAGCACGACGGGATACCCATCGTCCTTCACGGATTTGTCCGCCATGTCGCGGCACACGTTGAGCTCGATGCCCACGATGGGCAAAATCCCCGCCTTCCGCGCTGCACGCACAAATTGGAAGGCACCCATCATGTTGCCGTGGTCGGTCAGTGCAAGTGCGGGCATGCCCATGGCCGCTGCCGATTCCACGAGTTCGTTGACCGAACTCACGGCTTGCAGCACGCTGAATTGAGAATGGACGTGCAAATGCGCGAAAGGAATCTCGGGATCTACCGCAGGAACGACGACCACAGCAGCAGGTGGATCAGCGGCGACGGTGGCGGCCGCTTCAAACGTGGAGGCCTCCAGCTCCGGAGCTTCATACCGGATGGGAAGGCCGGTCACAAGCCCCTCCCCCGCGAACAAACTCCGTTCGCACATGGCAAAGAAAACGCGCCCTGTAGCCCGCACATCGTATGCTGCATCGTGGGCCGCTGCGACCGACTCGCCGAACAGCGCCTGGTGCAGTTCCTCCAACGTGGGCCATTTGTAGGCTCCACCGCGACCGCCCGGAAGTTTGCAGAAGTCCGTTCCTGCATCTTTTGAGTCGAGGACGGGCAGTGAGGTCAGCATGCCCGGGTCGGCCCCCAGTCGGCAGAGTTCCGCCCCGACGACGGACACATCGAATCCGACGTTGTGTCCCATGAGGTAGGTCGTTTGGCCGAGCGCCTCGGCAAACTCCTTCACGACTTCTTCAAGCGGATGCCCTTCCTGCGCTGCGCGTTCATCCGTGATGCCGTGGACTTTCACGGCATTGAACGGAATGGTGAACCCGTCCGGCCGCACGATGCGGTTTCCACGGGAGATAAATGCGCCGTCGGGCCTGTGCAGCTGCCACGCGAGTTGCACAACGCGCGGCCAGTTTTCTGCGTCCGTCAACGGCGCATTCCACGACCGCGGAAGCCCGGTGGTCTCGGTGTCAAAAATCAGGATCATGGCGGAGGAATGCGAAGGTACACGCCATTACATCGCCCCGTCCAAATCGCCTTCGAGTGGGCGAATGACGACCTCTTCTACCACGGCGTTCGGAGGCAATTTCCATGCTGAAAGCACCACCGCAGCGACATCCTCCGCCCGAAGCAGGCGTTCGGGCGGAAGCTCCACACCTTCCCATGACGCGGACCACGTCGGTCCCGGAAGCACACTGGTTACCCGGATACCGCGTGGGCGCAATTCTGAACGAAGTCCTTCTGCATAGGCCAGTTGGGCAGATTTGGTGACCGAATAGGCCATCTTGTCGGGGAACATCTTCCGGCTCGCCACGGAGGCAATCACGAACACATGCCCCCCGGCTGGGATTCGCTGCACCACTGCTTGCATCAACCGGTGACCGGATGCCACGTTGAGGTCCCAAAGCCGGTCGAGTTGGTCCGGTGCAGAACCGAGCAGGGGACCGGGCGCGTACGTTCCTGCGTTCAACACCACGGCATCGAGGCGTTCCGGTGCCGCGGCCGCAATCCTGTCCGCCGCACCGGGTGCACACAGGTCTTCGCGGAGCAATTCCATCCCTTCCGGGACAACGGCAGGCCTGCGCGCTACCCCGATAACACGAGCGTTTGCGGCGAGAAAGGCTTCTGCAATGGCGCGGCCGATGCCCGCCGTAGCTCCGGTGACCAGGACGTTTTTCATGGTAGGCCAAAGTACCGCTTGCCGAACGGTACCGGGTCGGGGAGGGCATCTTCGTTCACCTCAACCAGAATTTCATCCAGCGGGTCGAATCGCGGACGGTTGATGCACAGAATGGTGGATTCCTCCGTGTGTCCATTTGTGTAGGTGTGCAGGACTTCCGCTGGCCAGACGTGGGCCCACCCCGCAGCCACCTCCACATTGTTCAACAGCAAACCCTCTCCTAGAACGAGCTCCGCCTCTGCCATCGTCCGGTGCACATGCGGCGGAATGCTTCCTCCTGCCGGAATTCGCAGCACATACACGCCACATGCTGGGCCTTCGTGGAGTATATCCACGGTGCCGAAGTGGTTGTGCTCCTTCTCAGGTGTGCACTCGGAGGCGTCGCGCTCCAAGGTAACCCCCGGGATGCATCGACCGCCGAGGGCGCGGGGTTTCCTCAAGGTCACCGAGCAACGCGCTGGCTGGAACGCTTGGGGGGCCAACACCGTGGCGCACAGGGCTTCTGCCGCATCTTCGAGGAGGAAAAAGTGCCCGTGTTCGAGTACGAACCGCACAGCACCTTCCAACCGCGCGTAGTCGATGCTCTCGCCGAGCGAAGCGCCGAAGCGTCCTGGGCGGCGTGCAAATCCGACGGTGATGTCGCAGATGAGCGGCTGCGGTGCGGTGCGTTCAAACCCGTGGATGCCGACAATGCACTCCACTGCGATGCCCTCTACATGTACGGTGTCAAAGCGTTCCATCGGCTGCTGTCATCAAGTAGAAGAGACTATGGGGAGTGCGGCCTGCCGGTTCGAATCCGCAGGCGCGGCCGACCCGCTCCAGGACATCGACCGCTTCTGCCGGTGAACAGGGCGCGGTGGACTCGAATTCCACGCAACGGACCGCAAATCCATCAGAACGGCGCGCAGTGTAGTGGACCACTTCGCATCCAGGCAATTCCCAAACGGCCAACTCCTTGACCAGAGGCACGACTTCGCAGGTGCCCCAGCCCGCAGCTAAGAATGCAGCGACGGCCTCTACTGCATCCGGTCCTGCCAGGTCGAGGTTGACCTCCCTGCGGATTTCGGCGTCCTCAGGCCTGCTCTTCACGGTGAGTTGGTGGAGTTCTGCATCGATGCGGTGGCGAAAAATGGCCTGATCAACGCCCCTGCGGTGGAAGTATGTGTCGCGCACTTGGATTTTCTTCGGTCCAGTGGCTCCGAGCTCACGGAGTACCTCCGCGAACCGGTCCAAATCGAAATCCTCCTGGACCAAGTACTTGTGTTCGATCTCGAGGTAATCCGTTCTCATGGCCGCACGACGGTGTAGTGGAGGAAGGCAAAGTTGCCCTCGGATCGGATGCTGTCCAAACGAACGTGCACCGGGTGCGGCAGTCCTGGTGCGACGACTGGAACGGCCTCGGTAGTCCCCAACAGAACGGGACAGACGGTGTAAATCAGTGCGTCGACGACGTCCGCAGCAAAGCACATGCGGTTGATGGCGCCGCCGCCGAAGAGTACGACGCGTTCAAATCCGCGCGCTGCATGGAGCCAATCGGCCAGCGTTCCGGGGACGCAGCGGACCGCACCAGAGGTCATTTCCGAGGCGAGGGGCGAGGGGGACAGCACCCATTTGGGCGTGCGAGGCGCATGCCAAACCGGAGAATCCTCCGCAAAACCAGTGCGCGTTACATACATCCACGTAGGCTGTACCCCGCGGTCATTGAGGACTTCCATCGGACCACCGCTGGCCGCAACAGAGGCCCCTCCCACCAGCACAGCGTCTGCTTCCCGCAGCACCGCCCGCACGTGGTCGTGGTCCGGTTTTCCATGGAAACCGTACGCCATACGCTGTTCATCCGATTCCCCAGCAAAGGCGGCAATCGCACCGTCGAGGGAAATCCCCATCACATTTGTAATCCGCATGGTGCACGTTTGGGCAGTGAACAAAGCACGGGCATTTCAAGTTCTTGCGGCATGACTTCTTCACCGTTCGATCCGGTTCATGCTGAAGCGTTGGGAGACGTTCACGGAGCCTCTGCATGTGCAACGCCGCTGCGCTCCGATGCATTTGACCGCACGGATGCCGAGAAAATCGCAGCAATTGCTCCACTTTTCGGCCAAATCATGGACATCATCGGTTTAGACCGCTCGGATGAAAGCCTCGCAGGCACGCCGCACCGCGTGGCGAAGATGTATGTGCAGGAAATTTTCAGCGGATTGCATCCCGATCGCATGCCTGAAGCGCGGAGTTTCCCGAATGACTTTGCCTACCGCGAGATGCTTGTGGAGCGCGACATCGCTGTGCACTCTACCTGCGAACACCACTTCTTGCCCATCGTGGGCCGCGCGCACGTTGCCTACAAGAGCGCCGGACGGGTCATCGGACTGAGCAAGCTGAACCGCATTGTGGACCATTTTGCACGACGGCCCCAAGTGCAGGAGCGGCTCACGCGCCAAATTGCAGAGGCCCTGCGCGAAGCGCTTGGCACGGACGATGTCGCGGTGGTCATTGACGCCCGTCATTTTTGCGTCTCCTCGCGGGGCATCGGAGATGTTCACAGTTCGACAGTGACTGCCGAGTATTTGGGGTGCTTCCGGGATCACGAGGTGCGCAAGGAGTTTTTTGGGCTTGCCGGTTTGCGGATGTAAATCACACGCAGTACTTTCGCGCCTCCGAACGAAAACCGAGGTTTCGGACCTCATAACCTTCCTTCTATGGCAACTCGCCTTCGTCTCCAGCGCCACGGCAAAAAGGGCAAGCCCGTTTACCACATTGTTGCTGCCGACTCCCGCGCTCCGCGCGACGGCCGCTTTATCGAAAAAGTAGGCATCTACAACCCGAATACGAATCCGGCCACAATCGACCTCGTGCACGACCGTGCGCTGTACTGGTTGCAGGTGGGTGCAGAAATGTCGGACACCACCCGGGCCATTCTGAAGTACAAAGGGGTCGTGTACCACAACCACCTCCTGAATGGAGTGAAGAAGGGTGCATTCACCGCAGAACAGGCCGCTGCGAAGTTCGAACAGTGGCTTCGCGAAAAAGATTCAAAGGTGGCGGCGAAGGTGTCACGGCTTGCCGGCGAGTCGGAAAAAGCATTTGCAGATCGGCTCAAAGCTGAAAAAGAAGTCAATGCAAAGCGGATTGCCGAGCAGCGCGCAGCTGAGGATGCGTTGCGTCATCAAGCTGAAGCGGAGTCTGCCGCATCGGTAGCAGAGGAAGCAACCGAGGAGGTCGAAGAAACCGCAGTGGCAGAAGTTGCCCCCGTTGCAGAGGAAGAAGTTGCTGCAGAAGCGGCACCTGCTGCAGAGGAGGTTGCGGCGGTTGAAGAAGCACCTGCTGCAGAAGAGGTTGCGGCGGTAGAGGAAGCACCTGCTGCAGAAGAGGCACCTGCAGCTGACGATGCACCAGCTGCTGAGGAGGCCTGAACACTGAACTTGATCACAAGAAGGCCGCCTCGAGCGGCCTTTTTTGTGGCGTACTTCGTAGCACCATGAACGCTTCCGATTGCTTTTTGCTCGGCGTATTGACTCGGCCACACGGGTACAAGGGGGATTTGGTGCTGTTCGTAGATGCAGACGACCCAGGACGGTATGCACGACTTGAAGTCCTGTATGTGGAAACGCCTTCCGGGCTCCTCCCCCATTTTCTGCTGACCCAACGGCCGCACGGAGATCGGTATGTGGTGCACCTTGAGGGGGTCGACGACGAGGCCGCAGCCTTGCAACTCGCCGGTGCAAAGGTTTGGCTCCCCTTGAACCAGTTGCCGCAACTGGATTCAAAGTCGCTTTACCTGCACGAAGCTCCAGGACTGGAGGTTTGGGACCTGAGCAAAAGCACGTGGTATGGACGGGTAGACAGGGCCATGGACCACGGGCCCTATCCGATGCTCGCATGCGACCGCAACGGAGTGGAGGTTTGGGTCCCCCTCCCCCCCGGCATGGCCATTGAGGTGGACCGAACTGCGCGGATTCTTCGGGTTGATGCTCCCGAAGGTTTGCTGGAAGTGTATCTCGAACCCGATCGGCCAGAAGACAGGGACGCCTGACCGTCCACCGAGGACGCCTTCGCGCTGAAACGTTACGTCCTCAGCAAGCGCCGAACCAGAGGCACCCCTTGTGCCGAGTGGGGAAGCACCTTCAATACATAGACTCCCGGTGAGCCGGGCAGCAATACCGTCCAACGTCCCTGCGGAGGAACTGCACCGGCGCGCACGCGCGTCCCGGAGGCGTCGTACACTTCCCAGATTGCGTACGCAGCACTCCCCGGTCCTTCGATGCGCACTTCTACCCTTCCATCTGCAGAAGGGTTCGGAAACACCTGGGCCGTGGCACGGGCTGTAAGTCGCGACGTGCCGGTAGAAACCAGGGTGAATTCCTCTTCGGCGATGAGTACGGGGAAGGCGCCGTCTTCCCAGAACATGGGCTCAAATGCAGCGATTTCTGGGGTGGCCGTAGCGAACATCGGCGCGACCCACCGGGGGGGCATGCTTTGGTACCAAATGCGCACGGACACGTCCAAGCTTGAGATGTCCAACCCGGCGGCTTCCCAAACCCTGTAAAGCGTTGCATCGGTGCCCGACCCTTCGGCTCCATCCGGAAAGCGATTGAAATCGGAATCCGTGTAGGCGGCACCCACGATTTGGGTGGTGTCGTACGCGCTGTGATCGACCTGGAATCCGAGGGGAACAAGCCGGTTGTCTTTCAAGGTTTCGGCGGCGCGTTCTAAGACGTTTGTGGGAGTCCCGGTTACATCTGCGATGACCAATTCGTAGATCTGCACATCGGTCGCATCCTCGATGACGTCGTGGTGGTCTTCCCAAGTGGTCAATCCTCCCGCATCTGCACCTTCGATGGAATGGCCGTTTGAAGCGATTTTGCCGCTGTGGAAGACGACTTCATTCGTCACGGGGTTGCGCACTTCGACCTCGATCCATGCGCGACGGGCTGGATAACCTGAAGGAAATTTATGTCCCGCCTTGTTTGTCAACTTCACTCCGATTTCTGCGGGACCTCCCATGCCCCAACTCGCATCGACGGCCAAGTCAACCGTCTCTTCTCGCAGCATCCGCTCTGTCCGTGCGATGGTAGAGTCGAATTGAGCCTCGCTTGCGGTGAGGCCTAACACGTCGATTCGGTTGCGCATCAACCTGAGCATAGCGCTGTTGCCGCCCACCAGATAGTGCAACCCGAAAGGCGATCGCGGTTCGAGGAAGCTGTATCCGCTGCTGATGACCACCGGGTCCGAAATGCGCGGCATGTGGCAACCTTGGCATTCTTGGCGCAAGGCGTTGGGGGCCCCGTTCCAGGTATCCGGAGCATACCGGCTGTTCAACCACTCGTGGTAGGTCGCTTGTTCGATGTACTGGGCACCCGTGGGGTTTCCTGCGAGGTCGACGGTTGACGTCACCAAGGAATGACACCCTGCACAGGATTCACTCTGTGCGATGTGCGCCCCAAATTGCGGAATGAACCCGACGTACGTGATCATGGGCAAATCATACAGCGGGGGTTCTTCCTTCGTACCGCCGTACGGGCCGTACAGCACGCCCAAATCATACGTCAACTCACCACTGAACGCAGTCCCTATGCCGACCGGGGATTGCTGGTGGCAGGCGTTGCATGAGACGCCGTCAAGGGCCAGGCTGTCGTGGATGAGCGCCGCCATCGTGTAATGCGCTTCGCCGTCAAAATGTGCTGCGAAGTGGCCCATGGGTGCATGGCAGGACGTGCACTTGTCTTCGAGTTCAAGTTGATGGGCGGGATTCATGGCCACCTCGTGGCTCACTTTGGCGCGCCAGAAAGGATCCTTGGCAGAATTTGCCATCAGCGTACTCCGCCAATCGTCGGTAGGATTCACCTGCCATCCACCCGGCATGGGCACCGCTGGAAACTGCTGTCCTGCGATGTTAGCGAAGTGGTTCGGATCGACACCGTGGCACCCTGCACACTTGCCCGATCCGGTGAAGAGGCTGTTCGTCGTATCCGGGAGTCCACCGTATGCGCTGCGGAACACAGCACTGTGGTAGTGGGCCTCGGACGCATCGCGGTCTTCTGGACCCGTGACGAAGCCCACAGCTGACAATGCCACCGCAGCAAGGGCGGCAAGCGAAAAGAGGTTCACCTTGCGCATCGTAGGTTTCAGCAGTTCGTCCAGGTCACCCCGAAGATACAGCGCAAGGTCACATGATGTTCAACGCCTTGACCACCCGGCGGCCGACGTCTGCATTGAGGCGTTTGATCATCTCGGATTTGGCCATCGCGCACTCCTCTTTCAGTGGACCGCTGTCGATGCGCACCGTGAGGGTTCCGTCAGTGGCCAAGTGAATGGAGCGCGTGGCCCGCGCGATGTACGCGCCAAAACACCGCTCCCAGGACTGCAGCAGCTCCACCTCATCCAACCGGTGCTGCATCCGGTGCAGTTGCACAAACCGCTCAATCACTGCCCTGAGCGGCTGGGGGTCGTTTCCATTCGTGCGCACGGTTCGAAATTAGGGCTGAACAGCACCCCGTTCGACCGTTACCACATGCACCGCAGCTCCGGCCGAGGTAAGCAGCTCGGGAACGCGGCCTGCATGGGTGTCTGTGATGAATACTTGGCCGAAGGTGCCATCGGAAATGCGTCGCAGCAGTGCGGACATCCGCTTGACATCCATTTTGTCGAACACGTCATCGAGCAAGAGCAGCGGTTGCACGCCGCTGTGGCGCGCGAGAAAATGCCATTGCCCGAGGCGGATGGCGATGAGGAAGGTTTTGTGTTGGCCCTGGGAGCCGAAGCGCTTCAAATCCCGGTCGTCCAAAAGCAAAGCCACATCGTCGCGGTGAATTCCCCACGTCGTGCGTTTGGCCCGGCGGTCATCTTCCCTCCTTGCCTCCCAAGCGGCCAAGCATGCTGCGGCATCGCCGACCACCTCTGTCGCATAGTGGAGTGCTCCCCGGTCCTTGCCGCCCGACAACTCGGCATGCATGGCTTCAAACTCGGACCGGAAATCGTCCATGAACGCTGCCCGCCTGCTGTGAATTGCCGCACACCGACCGGCCATGCGGTGGTCCCAAGGTTCCAGCATGCTCGGGTCCCAAACCCGATTTTCCGCGAAGTACCGCAGGAGGTTGTTGCGTTGGGTCAAGGCCCTCCCGTAGTCCACCAGGTGCTCGAGGTATTCCCGGTCGAGTTGCGAAATGACCGAGTCCATCCACTTCCGGCGAATTTCGCTCCCACCGTGGACAATTTCCGTGTCATCCGGGGCCACCATGACCGCCGGAAACCTCCCGATGTGGTCGCGAATCCGGTCGTACACCTTGTCGTTGCGCCGCATCACCTTCCGGATACCACGTTCAACTGCGCAGCTGACAGATTCCTCCTCTCCATGCCGAATGAAGCGTCCGCTCACCAGCAAGTGCGGCGCATCGTGTGCGATGTTCTCCGCATCGGTCGCATGGAAGTAACTTTTTGTGTGACAGAGGTAGTGGATCGCATCCAGCACATTTGTCTTCCCGCTTCCGTTGTCACCTACGATGCAGTTAACGCCTTCTGACCAAACAATTTCCGTGTCCGCGTGGTTGCGGAAATCAAGGAGTTGAATGCGGGTCAATTGCATGTCGCGAATTTCCCTAATTTTGCCGTCGCCTTCACGGAACCTTCGCACAGGACTTTTCGTTGAGGCCCATACTTACACGAGCCCCATGGCAAAGGATACGAACGACAACGACTTCCAGCTCATCGATGTCCAGGAAGCGTACTCGCGGACGGAAGCATTCATGGACAAAAACCGCAAGCCCTTGCTGATCGGCATCGGCTCGGTTGCAGGGATTTTCTTGGCTGTTCTTGCATACCAAGGGTTTGTTGTACGTCCTGCGGAAGAAGCCGCTGAAGCCGCAATCTGGAGGGCAGAGGCCTACTTTGAAATGGACTCGCTCGATTTAGCTGCCTACGGAGATGGATTTTCCGACGGCCTCGAAACGGTGATGACGGAACATGCGGGCACGAAAGCAGGCCAACGTGCGGCCTACCGGATGGGGGTTTACCACCGGACGAAAGGTGCGTGGGACGAGGCCATCGCCGCGTTCAGTGAAGTCGATTTCGATGACGACGTGGTCGGTCCGTTAGCCGTTGCTGGCATCGGGGATTGCCAGGTGGAACTCCAGCAACTCGAAGAGGCAATTGCATCGTTCGACGAAGCCGTGAGCCGCAGTGAAGATGGACTCGCCGCAGATGTGCTCGCACCGATGTTCCTGATGAAGTCGGCACTCGTGAAGCTGGAGTCCGGTGACAACGAAGGTGCACGGGCTGATTTTACCCGCATCGTGGAAGATTACGCGTCAAGCCAGCAAGCGAGCTTGGCGAAGGGGTACGCTGCTTCGTTGTCCGCCCAGTAACCATGGCTACGGCTGGTCGTCCTGACGGCCCCAGCAACGGATATAAGTTCGCGGGCAGCGTCCGCATCGGTGTGGCCACGGCCGAGTGGAATTCAGAAATCACCCATGCGCTCCGGGACGGAGCCGTCCGCGTGCTTCACGATGCCGGCGTGCCCAATGCACAGGTGGTGTGCATCCAGGTCCCGGGGGCGTTTGAATTGCCTCTGGCCTGCGCATGGCTCGTGAATGAGGGCAGATGCGACGCCGCAATTGCGCTTGGCAGCGTGATCCGTGGGGAGACCCCGCACTTTGATTTTGTGTGTCAAGCGGCGGCTGAGGGCACCATGCGGGTCGGACTGGATAGCCGCAAACCCGTACTCTTCGGGGTGTTGACGGACGATACGTGGGACCAAGCCAAGGCCCGTTCAGGGGGAGCACACGGAAACAAGGGCGAAGATTGTGCGGCAGCATGTTTGGCCATGTTGGCGTTAAAACACAATCTCGCGTGAACGGCATGGCGAGATCGCCTCTCGCCCGGTGCCTGATCGCGGCCGCACTGCTGAGGTGCATCTCAGCCGTTTTTTCCGAAGGTTACCTGATGCACGATGACCACTTTTTGGTCGTTGAGGTGGGCGCATCGTGGGCAGCAGGTGAAGACTACAATGCGTGGTTGCCTGAAAGTCAACGGGAGCGGGGGATTGAATTGCCCACTCCGCATCCGGGGAACTTTGTTTATCCCGGTATCCATGCCGGCTTGTTCGTGTTGTTCCATGCGGTGGGGCTGGATGTTCCAGGGGGCCAAATGCTCGTGGTCCGTCTGCTGCATGGCCTGGCCTCGCTGCTCACAGTGGGTTTGGGATTTCGGATAGCTGCACACCTCGGCGGGGCGCGTGCCGCGGAACAAACGGGTTGGTTGCTGGCTGCTCTTGCCTGGATGCCGATTGTTTCGGTGCATCAACTCGTGGAAATGGTCTGCATTCCTCCTCTGCTGGCCGCGGTGTGGTGGTGGGTCCGCGTGCCCCTCGCTGAGCATACCCGGCTCACGTGGGTGGCCATAGGATGCGCTTGGGGCCTGGCCACCGGTCTGCGGTTCCAAGTGGGGGTGGCGGCAGTCGGGTTTGCGGCGGCCGTGGTTTTTGTTCACCGACGGGCCGCATTTCCGGGAATTCTGGCCGTCGCTGCCGCGGCTTTCGCTGTGTTTTCCCTGACCCAAGTGTCAGACCTTTGGGTGTGGGGCGAGCCGTTTGCACAACTCCGCGCGTACTTCGGATACAACACAGCACATGCGGCGAACTATCCGCAAGGTCCAGTATACCAGTACATCCTCACCCTTGCGGGACTGTTGCTCCCCCCCTTCTCCGTGCTCGTCCTGTGGGGTGCGTTTCGGAATGCCCGGAGCTGGGCGGTTGTGGTGTGGCCGGTACTCTTTTTTTTGGTGTTTCATAGCATTTTCCCGAACAAGCAAGAGCGCTTCATTCTGCCCATCGTTCCGCTTTTGCTTTGCGCCGGCATGGCCGGTGTTCAGGGTTTTCAGCGCGTGCGTTGGCAGCGAATTCTGTATTGCATCGGCTGGTGCATCAACGGGGTTGCGCTCGTCGTGTTGACTCCGGCCACGTTCAAACGGTCGCGGCTAGAGGCGATGGAACGGCTGCACGCATACGGTGACGTCCACAACTTCCTGGCGGTCCAAGTAGACAGCGGTGCCATGCCACCCCAATTCTACTGGGGCAAATGGACCCGGTATTGGACAGCCGACGGCAGCACACCGCCCGAAGACGACAAACGCACGTATTGTGCATCACACCGTCCTCCAGATGCCCTGTTGTTCTATGGTGACGCAGGCATTCCTGCAGCAGTTGAGCGGTACCGGATCCTGTATCCGAGCTTGAAGTTCGTCGAGGAGGTCCCTCCTGGTCGGTGGGACCGTTTCATCCACGCTTTGAATCCGATCAATTCCGTAGAGCGCGTGGCCATTTACCGCATCGACCCGGCGGTGGAATGCGCGGTACGCTGAGCCGTACTTTCGCGGAATGAAGCACGTTTTTTTCGGCCTGTGCACCTGCATGTGCATGCTGGCACCCCGGACTTGGGCCCAGTATCCCGGTTGGCAGCAGCAGGCGGACTATACCATGGAAATCGAGCTCGACGTCCTTTCGCGTGAATTCGTGGGCGCGTCTGAAATCCGGTACACCAATGCCAGTCCAGACACGTTGAAGCGGCTGTATGTGCACTTGTTTTTCAATGCATTCCAGCCAGGTAGCGGCATGGATGTGCGGTCCCAAATGCTCCCGGACCCCGACCCACGGGTGGGGGCGCGGATTGCTGCATTGCCTCCTGAAGAGCAGGGCGAAATGCGGGTGAGTGCGCTGGCCGTCAACGGTGTCCCCGCGCGGTCGCTCGCGCACCAGGGGACCGTCCTTGTGGTGGATTTGGCCCGCGCGGTGCAGCCTGGAGAAACAGCATCCATCCACATGGACTGGACCGGGCAGGTTCCCCGCCAAATCCGCAGGAGCGGGTGGATGAACCGCGAGGGCGTGGAATTCTCCATGGCCCAGTGGTATCCCCGGATTTGCGCGTACGATCAAGACGGCTGGCATCCAAATCCTTACATCGGCCGCGAGTTCCACGGGGATTTCGGCACATACGATGTCACGATACGACTCGCGCCGGGTTACGTGGTCGCAGGAACCGGCGAGAATGTGGCGCAAAACAGCTTATCCACCGGAGTGTGGCGTCTGCGGGCAGAACGGGTAATCGACCACGTGTGGGCGGCGGATCCTGATTTCACGCGCATTTCCTCTTCCACCGCCCGCGGAACAACGCTTGAGTTCGTCCATGAGGCAGATTCGGCCTACGTCGCAGCTTGGGAAGCGCTGCCGGCATATACAGCGAAAGCGTTCGATTGCCTCGAAGGGCTGGTCGGCCCGTATCCCTATCCTCGGTATGCGGTCATTCAAGGTGGAGATGGTGGAATGGAGTACCCCATGGCCACCTTGGTTACGGGCCATCGGAACCTGAAGAGCCTGGTCGGCGTGACGGTGCATGAACTTGCACACTCGTGGTTTCAGGCAGTACTCGCATTCAACGAGTCGCTGCACCCTTGGATGGACGAAGGGTTCACAAGCTACGCAACCGAAGTGTGCTTCAACCGCTTGTTTCCGGACCCTACGTCGAAGCTTCATGCGGAGGCGTACTCCAGCTACATCGCACTTGCTCGCTCCGGCAAAGAGGAAGCCCTGACAACCCATGCAGATCGGTACAAAACAAACACCGCCTACGGGGTCGCATCGTATTCAAAGGGAGAAGTACTCCTCGCCCAGTTGGGCGGTGTGCTGGGCCCCGAAGTGCGCGATGCAGCATTGCAGTCCTTTTATGCCACACAGGGCTTCAAGCACCCAGGACCTGCTGACTTTGCCCGCACCTGCGAGCGCATTTCCGGAATGGAGCTCGACTGGTACTTCAAGTACTTCGTGGAAACAACTGAAAAAGTGGACATTTCAATAGATCAAGTGCGGCTCGAAGGCGATTCTGTGGTCGTGGTCATGCGCAGGATCGGGGAGATTCCTGTCCCGGTGGATCTCGCGTTGACATGGACGGATGGGACGGCTTCCAAATTCCACATCCCCATTGACTTGCAGTACGGGTGTCGACCGTTATCACAAGATGAACAGGCAGCACCTGCGTGGAGTTGGCCCCACCTCATGTACACCTTGACATGGCCTGCCACTTCCCTGCCCGGTAAAGTGGAGATTGACCCTGCGCGGTGGTGGGCGGACGTCGCCCGCGAGAACAACATGTGGCCCGCTCCTCCGGCAGATGGGAAGTCGAAAAAGAAACGGAAGAAGTAATGCTTGCACACCGGTGGCCTTTTTTTGCTGTGGTGCTTGCGGGCACACTGTTGCTCTGTGTATTGGGGCCCATTCGGCTGATGGATGGCGCGGGCATTCCCGTCACTTTGCAGTCCCTCGGCGTTGTGCTGATTCCGATGCTGGCGGGCAGCCGAGCGGGACTGGCTTCGGTGGTGATGTACCTCGTTCTGGGTGGGCTGGGCCTGCCCGTTTTTGCGTTTGGGACTTCCGGATGGGAGCGCTTTGTGGGAGCGACCGGAGGTTTTTTGTTTGCCTTTCCGTTGGCTGCAGGGTTGGTCGGCCTTGCGGCGGAATCCCTCTTGCCCATTCGTCCCGGGCTGCCATACCGCATGACACGTTGCTTGGCGGTGTCGATCCTCCTTGCGGCCGCTGGCCAAATTCTAGCAGCAGCGCTGGGAGTGGTCTGGTTTGAGTCCATCTCGGGTCCTTCCGGGCAAGGATTCTCTGGTTGGCTCTACCTCCTGCCCGGGCTCGCGGTGAAGTCAGTCGCTGCAGGACTCGTCGTACTCCTCGTAGACCGTGCAGTGCCGCGCCCACACCACCTCACTTTGGTTTTTCTTTGCGTCGGTTCTTCGAGCGCACTGCTCGCCCAACTTCCGCACACCTCCTCGCCACCGTCTGTCATGCCATTCAACCGCGTTTCCGATCACCATTCGTTCGCCCGACCGAACGAAGCCATAGCGACACATCTGCACTGGGATGCGCGGGTCCGATTTGACGAACAAATCCTCGAAGCCACGGCGACATGGACGGTGGAGGCGGCAGAGGATGCTCACGAAGTGATTTTTGACGTGCGCGACCTTGCGGTAAACTCCGTTCGTGTAGATGGCAATGCGGTGGCGTTTTCTCTCGGAGAAGCGGCGCCCTTCATCGGGCAGCCCCTGCGTGTACCTGTCACGTCGGGAGCCCATGAAGTCGAGATTGCATACGCCACAAAGCCGGGTGCGGCTGCCCTGCTTTGGGTTGAAGGTGCATCTCCCTTCCTTTTTACGCAAAGCCAGGCCATCCTCGCACGCACATGGGTTCCATGCCAAGACAGCCCTGGGATTCGGTTTTCGTACACCGCTCAAGTCGCGGTGCCTGCGGGCCTCATGGCCCTGATGAGTGCTGAAAATCCCACTGCACTGGCCGCTGATGGCGTGTACGCGTTCCGCATGGACTCTCCGATTCCTGCCTATTTGCTCGCACTGGCTGTCGGAAATGTGGCATTTCAGCCGATAGGTCCCCGGACCGGAGTGTACGCAGTAGAAGGCACCTTGGCAAAGGCCGCTGCTGAGTTCAGGGACCTCGAGGCACTCGTGGCAGCTGCGGAAGCGCTGTACGGCCCCTATGCATGGGGCAGGTACGATGTATTGATGCTCCCTGCCGCCTTCCCCTTCGGAGGCATGGAGAATCCTCGGTTGACTTTCTGCACACCTACTATCCTTGCGGGGGACCGAAGTTTGGTTTCGCTCGTAGCGCATGAATTGGCGCACAGCTGGAGCGGCAACCTGGTCACAAACGCTACCTGGGATGACTTTTGGCTCAACGAAGGCTTCACCGTCTATTTCGAATACCGCATCATGGAGGCGGTGTATGGCCGGGATTTCAGCGAAATGCTCGTCGCATTAAGCCGCCAAGCGCTCGGTGAAGAAGTCCGCAGCATGCTCGTCGATCGGCCGGCAGACACGCACTTGAAACTCCATCTGCAAGGCCGCGATCCTGACGACGGCATGAATGCAATCGCCTATGACAAGGGGTATTTCTTGCTGCGCAGGATTGAAGGCGTGGTGGGCCGTGAAGCGTTTGATGCCTTCCTCAGGGCGTATTTCGAGGAACATGCGTTTGCCTCGATGGACACAGAGAGTTTCATCGAATATCTGCATGTCCACCTGTTGAATTCACCGGCCTTGGCGTCTGCTGCAGACGTAAAGACGTGGATCTATGGCCCCGGCCTGCCCGCTGCATGTCCTGAAGTCACCAGCGCGCGCATTGTAGCCGTGGACAGCACCGTACAGGCCTTTGCTTCTGGCCGAATTCCTGCGGGTGAGCTGCCTTGGCCTATGTGGGGATACCAGGAGCGGTATCGGTTCTTGACCAACTTGCCGGAATCCCTTTCACGGGATGCGGTAGAGGCGCTCGACCGCGCATGGAACATCACGGAAACCGGGAACTACGAGGTCCTCTTTGCGTGGTTGAAATGTGCCATCCAGCACACCTATGAGCCAGCCTATGCACGGCTCGACGCGTTCCTGATTGAAGTGGGGCGCCGCAAGTTCATTGTGCCATTGTACGAAGCGCTGCTGCGCACCGGCCAAACCGAGCACGCTCGCGCCGTCTACGCCCAGGCCCGTCCTGGTTACCACAGTGTGGCAACGGGAACAATTGACGGGATGATGTCCCGCTAAATACTCATCGGATTACCGTGACGAACCCGTTGACTTCTTTGCGATCTCCGGATTGGCTGAGGCTGTAAAGCACGACCTGATAGCCGTAGGTACCGTTGGGGGCATAGTGCTCAGATGCTTCTGCGGCAGGACCATACCAAACCTCTTCTGGATGGAAGGATTCGAAAACCACTTCTCCCCATCGATTGAAGATTGTTAAGCTAAATCTGTCAGGATCAATATCCGATCCGTACACCCTGAATGCGTCGTTTACACCGTCGTTGTTTGGTGAAAACGAAGTCGGGATAAACAGATTGAACAAGTCGAGGACTTCCACAGTCCGGATTACCGAAGAAGAACAACTGTTCTCATCTGTTACCGTTAACATGACGGGATACAATCCGCCCTGATCGATGGGGAAAACGAAAGCTACATCCGGAAGGTCACTGCTTCCGAGCGGATTGCCGACGTTAAAAATCCATTCCCATGCCACCACATTGGGCGAATTCACCGACTCAAAAGCAACCTCAGTATCCGGCGCTTGTGCAGGTTGAGGCGTAGCAGTGAATCCTACAGAAGGAGGAGTGAAGATCTCGATGTAATTGGACAATGAATGTGTGTAGTTGCAGCCAAGCAGCGACTGAATAGTCAGCGAAACTGAAAACACCCCCGGATTGAGGTAATTGTGAACAGGTGACCATTCAGTGCTGCCTTCTCCATCTCCAAAAGTCCATAAAGCACTTGTGAGTTCTTCTATGGGCGCATCGAGCTGGAAAACAATTGTCCCCGGCACACAACTCCGGGTAGTGTCTGCTGTGAAGGTGGCAGGAATCGGTGTCTCGACGGTGACTTCCATGCACGATGTAACCACAGGGGACCCGCAGTTATCCGATAAGGACACACAGTATGTACCGGTTTCTGCGGGGTAATCCACCCAATCAATTTCCGTGCTGGAACCGAGCGCAAATCCATCCCACGTCCAATTGTACATGTACCCTTGTCCACTGCCCCCATCTGAATTCACCGCTTCAAGTGAAGTGAAGCTTCCCCCACAAATCAGCTCAACTCCTTCAATTCCGACTTCAAGCGAATCGTAAACATTTACAACAATTTGGTAAAGCTGCGATGTGCAACCTAAGGGGTCCTCGGCATAAACGGAATATGCCGTCGTTTCAACCGGTGAAACTTGGACATTCTCACCTGTACCAATCCCATTGCTCCAGTGGTAGGTCCATGTGCCGGCTGGATCCATGGATGAAGACACACTCAAAGTCGCAACGCCGTCGATGCAAATTGTAGGCGAAGGAGGCATTGAAATTGTCATCGCCGGAGGCGGCAACAGGTCAATGGAAAAGTCGTAACTGCACCCTTCCGAATCGCTGAGTTCAAGGATGTAGTTCCCAGGCTCCAAGCCTTCTAGTAGGGTCGTGCCGCCATTTGAGGTTTCATTGTAGACCAAACTCCCCCCCTCGCTCAGCACCACCGTCCATGGACCTTCGGAAGGCAATTCGTCGATGTCTACAACGATTTCTCCGTCGTTCAATAAACAGGACGGTTGCTCCACTTCGTATGCAAATGCAAAACCGGGGAGCACCTGCACTTCATCGTCCGTCCCACAATTCTCCATCCCGAGCGGCTCCACCAGAAGGGTGTACGTCATCGGTACGCCATCGAACTGGAGCACCGTCGGGTTCGGGACGTTCGGATTGTCTAAATAATCTGCAGGCGACCATGTCCAAGAATACCCACACGTAGAAGGTCCTCCGCACGTGGTGCAAATCAGAATCGGCGGATAGAATCCTGACCCGCACGAAATACTCCCATCCGAATCGATGCTGACCGTCAAGCATCCGGAGGGATTCGTTGCAGTGTAGACGAGACCTGTCAGGTCGCCGCTGAGTGGTCCAGCAAGCACCGGCGAAGCGGTACTTCCCCCGTCATAAACGTAGAACTGATCAAAAATGGCATTTTCTACTTGGCCCTGATCGAAGGAGAGCGTGATGACCGTGCCATCGCCTGGAGAATCGGGACAGAACACCTGTTCTTGGTAGTCGTTGTCTCCATAACACATTTCAAATGTGCCTTCAACACCGCCACAACCCGAAACAACGCCATCGGCAAAGGACCCTTGAAGCATTACCGGATCACCGCAGAATACAACATCCGGTCCAGCCGTGATGGATGTTCCCAATCCCGGGACCACATTGATGACGACCGTGGTGTCCCATTGACAACCGAAGTTGTTCACGAGCACATAATCGAACGCATACTGCCCAGGAACATCGAACTCCAGTTCTACAAAATCCGCAGATGCATCAATCGATTCGATGCCCACATCGCCCAACGCTACGTCCCAATAACTCGAATCGGCTTCAAGACCTATTTCTGGGGTAAAGGTGGTAACACCAGGCACAATGTATGGATTGAATTCTAGGTTCCAATTGAACAAGAACCCGTCGTCACCGAGCCATTGGTCGTGGATGTACAGGGTCCAAATCCCGTTCAAAGGACAACCGACCAAGGAACAAAAATCTTCGCACGGCAAGTACGCACCACCGGGTACTGTCCCCCCACCCACCGCAGGGTTCGAAGGGTCGTCCATGATGTAGTCTGCATCCGGGGTCCACGTGTAATCGTATCCCACCGGTGGGTTCGAAAAGGGTTCTCCGAGGTCGTTGCCCCCCAAATCCGGGTACATGCACCCGGTGGCATCCGGTCCGCCGCTAGGTCCGTTGTCCAACAAGAGCATTTGTTGGCCGTTCGGGCATTCAAGCCAAATCGTCAAATCCCCGATGAATGTATGTTCGAGGTTCGCTGTAATGGAAAGGATATCATCGCACTCGGTGACGACTTGGTCTGCATCGAAGAAATCAATGGGCATTTCAGAGTCGAAAGGCACATTCGAATTGTCGGGCAGATTTTGGTCCTCAGAAACCGACTGGGGCGGGAGAGCCGTCCATGTGACGCTTTGGAAAGGAGAACCGTTCAGATATCCCGGAGATCCTGCACACAAAGGACTCGTAAACTCTGTGTTGAAAACAGGCAACGTGCTCACAAGAACTTGATACGGCTCGAGGTTGATGGACCCGCACCCGTTTTCATCCTCCACCACAAGTGTGACCAGGTACTCCCCCGGAACCGCATAGGCATGGGAAGCAGCTGGATTCGAGGAGGATTCTATGGTTCCGTCCCCCCAATTCCATATCCAAGTAGCAAGCGGTGATGCGTCTGGTTCTGATGAAGACCCGTCGAATGAAACGGACTCATTCGGGCATACACCGACGCTTTCAAGACCTGGAAAGGGCTCAGGACTGATCAAATCAATGCCCGATTGAGGGTATGTGCACGGTGTTACACATTCGATTTCAGCGACCCACCCGATGTCTCCGCCTGAAGCATTGTTGTTGACAAGGAAGCGAAAGGTTAGACACCCAGACGGATTGTTGATCGATGCCACTGCAGTCGTGCCGAGGAACACGTTCCCGGTGCCGGCGCCGATCTCCGGGTCAGCTGTGGAGTTCCCGTCGTAAATGATGAGCACATCGTTGTTGTTCGGATTCGGGTTTGTTTGCAAATCAAACACGGTGAACGTGACTGAAATTGCATCTCCGGGGGTATCTGGACAAATCGTAATCGTGTAATCAGTGTTCGAATACGGCCCTCCGTTTGGGTCTCCTTCATCCCCATCGTCAATGAATACACCGGCGCACAGCGTTGCATTCGCATCACCCATTTGCACAACCTGCGCATGTGCCAAATGCGCAGAGGCGATGATGCACAGCGCACTCAACAAGAAACAGCAGTTCTTCATCGGATGAGGGTTACGAATCCAGTGATTTCTTTTCTTTCTCGCGTAGCAAGTGACCGGGTTTCAATGCGATACGTGTATGTGCCATTCGGGGCGAAATAGCCACCACCCTGCACATCCCCTACCCAAGCACCCTCTAAATCCGTCGAAGCATACACGATTTTCCCCCAACGGTCTGTGACCTGCACAATGAAGTCACTCGCATCGATATCTGTGCCTGCAAATTGCCAAGCATCATTGAGTCCATCCATGTCGGGCGTAAAGGTGTTCGGGATGAACAACATAAAGGACTCCGTAACGCGAATAATCCGCGTAATGGCGTCCCTGCAACCGAGTTCATTCGCAACGCTTAATGTCACGGAATAATCCCCGGGTGACTGTGGAAAAGTGAATGTCGGGGACCACTCGAATGAAGTTTCAAGCCCCGCAAAATCCCACAGCCACGATTCGATGTCCTGGGAGAAATTCGAGAATTCAATGCGCGTCTCGGGCAACGCCGTAAGAAAAAGGTTCGCAGTGAAGTCGGCCGTGGGAGGAGGCACCACGTCGACGGTCCACGGAACCGCGGTGGTGGAAACGCACCCGTCCACTGACGTCAGCGTGACCGCAGTGCTGAAACTGCCCGCCTCGATGTACGTGTGGACCGAGCCGGAGGTAGATGTGGAGGACGTTCCATCCCCGAAGTCCCACACTGCCGTTGCGATGTACTCTGACGGATTTTCAAGCGCAAACTGCACTGTGAATGGAAAACACCCGCCGAGGGTGTCGCCGACCACTTCAGCATCGAGTTCAGGTGCAACAAGCACGTCTACACAGCCGGTAACTGCCGGTGTTTCGCACGCATCGCTCACCGTAATGCAGTAAATCGACGTAACCACGGGACTCACTTCACCGAAAGATACTGTCGTATTAAATCCTGGATTGGGGCTCCATGCATAAGCGTAAGGAGGCAATCCTCCGCTCGCCTCGGACACCCCCGTTTCAACAGGCTCACCCGGACACGTGGTGACGGGCTCCATAAAGGCCACATTCAATTGTGGCAACACCACCACCCCGACAGACTCCTCCGGCGTTGTGCAACCTTCTGCATAGGTAGCATGGACGGTGTACACCGACGTTGTTCCTGGACTCACAGAAATCGTGGGTCCTGCATCACCTATGGACCAAACAAATGTCGCCCCGGGTGTTGCCGGAGTAAGTGCTGCAGAAAGCAATGCACTGCCATCAATGCAAATCGTTGTATCCGCAGAGGCCGTAAGGAGCGGAACAACCGGTTCAACCAACGTCAACGGCACCTCTCGCGTGCAGTTTTCATCGCTCACCGCCACAATCACTGCTCCTCCCCCGAGACCGCTGATTTCCACTGGAGTGTTCGGATTGGAAACAAACGCAGTGCCCGCTGGAAGCCCGTCCACGGTAACTTCAACAGACCACGGACCTATTGAACCTGTCGGTAAGATGCTGATCTCAACTGAGCCATCGTTGCCGAAGCATGTGGGATTCGTGGGAAGAGCTGAAACTTCAAATGCGGGCGACACAACGACTTGATCGGAAGCACTGCATCCCGGCAAATAACTCCAACTTCCCGTGACGGTAAACGTGGTGGGGACATCCAACGCGGTGATGACCGGCGATGCGCCACCAGCCCCTGTTAGCAGGTTCGCGGGGGCCCAGGTCCAATCGATGCCACCCGCATTCGTGCATGAAACCACCCATTCCCAGGGCGTAAATCCAGAACTCACGCAATCAACTGAGAAGTCTGGCGTCACTTGCAAAGTGATGCAACCACTGGGATTGTTCGCAGTGAAAACCAAACCGCCAAGCTGTCCAGCATTACCATAGAACGGAGCTTCGACTAACAAGGGAAACGTCGCATCGGGACCGTCAAAGACATTGACTTCATCCCAACCAACTTCAACTTGCCCTGCCAGGAACTCAATGGACATGAAGGTGCTACCTGCATTCGGTTCATCTGGGCAATACGTAAAAGTTTCAGTAATTCCATTTTGGTAACACAAATCAAAAGTCCCCGCGTCCTCCCCACATTCGGGTGCAGGCAGGCCCAAGACACCGGCTTGCAAATTCGCATCGCCGCAGGCAAAAAAATCCGCTCCTGCCGAGACAGCAGGAGGCGCAATTACTTCGAGGACAACAGTGGTGTCTTGTGTGCACCCGAAGTCGTTTGTCACACTGAACGTGAATGGGTAGTTGCCCGGTTCTGTTGCAGCAACGTCGAGCACGTAGGGTGTCGAAGGGTCCACGCTCGCAGTGATACCTGGCACACCCGTGTACGGATCGAGGTTCCAGTGTGCATCAACGATTTCTGGCTGGATCACAATGGCCCCGGGGAACAACTCCGGATTGAGTACGAGATTCCACGTGCAGACGAAACCGTTGTCAGCACCTAAGTAATCCGTAAAACAGAAATCCCATGTGCCGTTAAGCGGACATCCGACAAGGGCACACAGGGTGTTCTCAGGTTCGTACACCCCTGGGTTGACAATGTTGCCGTTCACATTGTTGCCCAAAGCATTGACGTATGCGACGTTTGATGCGTTCGCCGGATTTTCAATTTGGCCGAGGGTGGAAGATTCACTCCACCCGTAGGTATAGCAAACTCCTTCTGTGAGATCGTCTTCAACATCCACTGGCTCCCCGAGGAAGGTCCCCCCTCCACCCTGCGTTTGCAGAACGACAGTGGTTCCGTTGGGGCACGTTATGCTGATGCCCAAGTCTCCCAAGTAACTGTGCTCCATTGCAGCAGATATTTGGATGAGGTCGTCACAGGATTCCAAAACGGCACCGACAGGAAACACATCAAGTTCCAGAGAAGAACAATAGGTGAAGCCCGCATCAAATCCAGTAGGTGAGATCGATGGAGCATCGATGGTAGGAGCGTCGGTCCAAAGTACACTTGTCACTGGACTGCCGTCCAATGCTCCTTCCACTTGTGTACTTCCAGTGCAAATCGGGGTTTCCAATACCGTGTTGAACGCCGGCGGGGTACTCACAAGTACCTGAACGGGGTTAATATTCAATGACTTACACGTATCACCATCGTTCAGATACCCCACGACCAGCTTGACCGAGAACGCCCCGGGATCGGTAAACACATGGGCAATGTCACTCGGGGTTGTGAGCGTGATTTCGCTGCCATCGTCGAAGTCCCACATCCAGAAAGCAAGTTGAAATCCAGGGTCAATGGAAGATCCTGCATCGGCAAACACAACTTCTTCGCCTTGGCAAATGGAAATCGTAGGGACGTTGTTTACCAACGTGGTTTGACCCAAGATCTCCGCAAGTCCCTGCATACCGGCGCAGGGCAGCCCGCATCCTATTGTGGCTTCCCACCCTGCAAAGCCCCCGGTATTGTTCGTGGGCGACGAGAATTGCAGGGTCAAGCACCCTGTCGCATTTCCAAGCGTTGCAGACACCATCAACCCTTGCAGCTCATCTCCGGTGTAGGAGCCCAAGCTTGCAGCAGCCGTTGAATTGCCGTCGTAAATGGTCAGATAGTCCGAATTGTTCGGGTTTGGTGCTTGGTAGAGGCTGAATGCCAGAAAATCCAGAGAGACAAACGCCCCCGCTTCGTCTGGACAAATGGTCAAAGTCAATTCAGCCCCTGTGTAGGGAGCACTGCCGCCGTCGTCCCGAAAAAAGGTATCGCACACTGCGATGGTCCCATTCGACATCAGCACCTGCCCACGAACGGCCGGAATTCCCACAAGCCCTCCGAAAATCAGGAGAACACACGGCATGCAGAATGTTCGGATACTCATTGCCTTCAAAACGCACACTGGAGGCTGAGGTTGCATCGCGCGAAAATACACTTTCCGCAACCGGTGGTCAGCGCTCTATGCGCACCCGGTCCGAAAAAAACTCTGGCTTCCCATGCTCCACCTCGCGCACCACAGTCCAGCGGAACATGGCACCGAGTGGTGCCCGGCTACCGTCCGACATGCTACCGTCCCAGGGCGCCTTGAATTCGGTCGTGGAGTACACTTCCTTTCCATTCATGTCAAAAATGGTCAAGCGAAACGCCCCTTTTCGCAATCCTTCTGGCATGAAATTGTCCCTCCGCCCATCGCCATCCGGAGAAAACGCACCAGGTGCATCGAGGGCATTCCGATCTCCCATCCGAATGTAGTCAGTCCGTGAATCTTGACACCCGTATGCATTGCTTGCAATCAATGTGACGGGATACACGCCAGCACCATTCAATACCAAAGCATCGGTCGAAACATCCTTGGTTCCCTGCATCCACGTGGCCGAAGAAGCGCGATCGGTCCTGTCTTCTAGCTCCACGCGCACCCCAGAACCCGATGGAGAAGGGTCAAGTTTCCAAGCCATTTTCGCATCCGGCTTGGGCCTGATGACAATCATATCCTCCACGGTTCGTGTTCGGATTGCCCCGTCGTTGGGTGAACGCACAGAAATGGTGATGTCATACGTGCCCTCCTTGGCAAAGACGTGCACCGGTGCTGCGTCATTGCTGAAGCTTCCGTCACCAAAATTCCAAAGGATAGACCCCTTTGCCCAATCACCCTCGAGGGTAAACTTCACTTCAGTTCCCGCACAGGCTTCCTGCACTGAACTGGAAATCAAGTGTGCCTCCGAAGCCTTCATGGAAGAGGGGGCTGCACTCACGCCGTCATTGGAAAGGTCTGCAGTCGTTTGGGTTTTCAGCCCATTGCGAACCGGTTTGGATCCCTGTGAAATAACCACCTCCGTTCGGGTCCGAGCGGACGGGAGCTCCTCTGGCTGCGAAGTTGCCGGCACCTCCGACGGATGGATTTGAGTGGTTTGATGCCCTTCCCCTGTGCTTTTATCTGCGGCAGGCACGTCCTGGTTCCACAAGAACCAACCCGTCACTGCAGCCGCAACCGCAGCTGCACCTGCAGCTCCGCCTATCCAGCGGGCACGCACCACGGCAGCCGTCGTCCCCCCTGCAGCACCTATGAGCGCAGCTTGCATGCGTTTCCAGTCCGCCTTGACCTCGGGTTCATGCTCGTCAAATGCGCGTCGGATGCGGTCGTCAAAATCCTCTAATCCCATGGTCAGGCAGTTCGGTCGGTGTGTGATGTGGTCCGGTTTGAAAGTAACGCTCGTTGCAGGTTGCGGCGGGCCTTTGCCAAATTTGACTTCGACGTGCCCACTTCGATTCCGAGGCGTTCGGCAATCTCTTGGTGGCTGAGGTCTTCGAAGACAAACAGATTGAACACCGTGCGGTACATCGGAGTGAGCGTTTGCATGGCTGCCATGATTTGGTCCACGCTCCAATCGTAGCCCTCTTCCTCCGTCTCATCGATGTCTGGGAGATCTTCGATATCCCGGTCGCCCGACAAGCTCAGTGTCCAAGATTTCCTCCGACGCACATGGTCGATGGCCGTATTGACCATGACCCTGCGAAGCCAACCTTCAAAAGAACCCTTCGAAGTGTATCCGTCGATGTTCGTGAACGCCTTCAGAAACCCCTCTTGAACTACGTCTTGCACACTGTCCCCGTCAGCGATGTAGCGGGCGCACACGCCGAACATGGTCCGGTAGTAGCGCTCGAACACCCACCGCTGCGCGCGTTGGTCCCCCCGGCGGCAGCCTTCGATGTGGTCGCGGATGAGGGCGTCGTGCATGACTTCGTCCGAGGAAAGACGCAACAAGGACGGTAGGGTTGCCTCCCCGGTGCAGGCGAAGGTAGGCGGACAGCAGTACCTTCGCTTCATGCGGATTGTCGTCGGGCTATCTGGTGGTGTGGATTCCAGCGTGGCTGCTGGACTGTTGCTCGAACAGGGGCACGAAGTCATCGGTCTGTACATGCGAAATTGGCATGACGCAGACGTGACGGTAGGGGGGGCTTGCCCGTGGATTGACGATGCAAATGACGCGATGTTGGTGGCCGACCATTTGGGTATACCCTTCCAGGTCATCGACTTAAGTGGGGCTTACCGGGAGCGGATTGTGGACTACATGTTCCGCGAGTATGCCGCTGGACGAACTCCGAATCCGGATGTCCTCTGCAACCGGGAGATCAAGTTTGACGTGTTCCTCGATGCCGCCCTCGCACTGGGTGCAGAGGGGGTAGCAACGGGGCACTACTGCAGGATTGAACACGGAAGGGATGGCAGGCCGCACCGGTTGCTCGCGGGGCTCGATCCAGCGAAGGACCAGTCGTACTTTCTGTGCCAGGTGGGCCAAAATGCACTCGGGCACGCCCACTTCCCCATCGGACACCTGTTGAAAAGCGAGGTGCGGGACTGGGCACGAGCACATGGGTTGCCGACTGCCGAAAAAAAGGACAGCCAGGGCCTGTGCTTTGTCGGGAAAGTGCACTTGCCTGACTTCCTTCGTCAGCAACTTGCATCCAAGGAGGGCCCCATTTACCGGATTCCGAGCGACCATCCGAAGTTGGACCAGCATGCCGCCGGATCAGCCGCAGAGCGTGCCCACCCGATTCGGTGGACGCCGGAGGACGGAAGCTGGGTAGGTACGCATCCCGGGGCTCATTTCTTTACCGTGGGCCAGCGCAAGGGGCTTGCTGTAGGCGGCCAGGTCGAGCCCCTCTTCGTGCTCGACCGCGATGTGGAGACGAATGCCTTGTACGTGGGCATGGGAGATACCCACCGCGGTCTGTACCGGGACGCACTGTGGGTGCATGCTGCCGAGTTGCATGCCGTGCGCGAAGACCTCCTCTGGGAAATCGGCGAGTCCCGCACAGCATATGGGGTGCGTTTCCGGTACCGGCAACCGCTGCAACAAGCCAAGTGCACCCGACATGAAAACGGTCTGTTGATTGCCTTCCCGGAAGCCCAGCGTGGAATCGCCTCTGGGCAGTTCGCAGCGTGGTACGCTGGCGATGAACTCATCGGGTCTGGCCCCATTGCGTGGTAGCAGTTCGCATTCCGTGTGCGTACCTTTCGCGCATGCGAATGCTTTTTATGGCCTGTATGCTGTTCGGGGCTGCCTTCCGTTTGGCCGCCCAAGGTCCCTGTCCATCCGCCTGGACTGTCTCACTCACCACCGGCATGTGGGGCGTCGAGGTGGCATGGACGTTGCAGGATGGAACAGGAAATGCTGTGGCATCCGGGCAGAATTACCCGGACAACTTCACGCAGAATGTCGCTGTGTGCTCAAGTGCTTCTTGTTTCGTGCTTATCCTTGAAGATAGCTTCGGGGACGGTTGGAACGGGGGAAGCATCGAATTGACTGCACCAGATGGCGTCCTGTACGGCCCCTACACCCTTGAGACGGGTAGCATCGGCGTACTAACGGTGGGCGCGGGGGATTGCCCCGCTTACTTCCCCGGATGTACCGATGCAGCTGCATACAACTACAACCCCGAAGCCACATGGGATGATGGTTCGTGTGTGCTGCCTCCCGCGTGTGCCGATGGAAGTGCATTGGTGGTTCTAACTGCTTCGGGTGCGGATCCGTGGTCTACGCTCGGCATGAACGTGACGGGCCCAGCCGGCGAGTGGATTCCCGTCAACAGCACCCAAACGCCCGGCGCCGGGGTAACCAACTGGGCGTGTGTAGCACCGGGCTGCCACACATATACTGTTTGGGGAGGTTGGGGTGAGAACGCCAGCGGTACGCTAACGTGGGAATCTGGGGCCATTCCGGTAGTGCTCGACCCCATGAGCGGGTCGGTGCTCGTAGGACTCGATGTGTACGCGACGGAATCGACCTGTACACCCGCCGTTTGGGGATGCACCGATGCCGAGGCGTCGAACTTTCAGCCAAATGCGACAAACGACGACGGCTCGTGCACATACCCGTTGGACTGCGGGGATGGAGAACTTGTGCACTTTTACCTGTGCACCTTCAACCAAGGGGAAGAGGTGGCCTTCACATTGTTTGATGCCGTCAGCGGAGATACCCTGTTTTCCCAAAACGGTTTCAACACCTTTGCCATCGTCCACCTTGACCTGTGCATCCCGGAGGGTGCTTGCTTGACTGCAGTTCTCGAAAATACGGGACCGGGTACCGGCTGGTACGGGGGATACGTGACGTTGACCACGTCCACGCTAAACTATTTCGCCTCACTCCCAGAGGGCCAAGATTCCGCCACGCAAACCGGCGTTGCCGGAGATGGGTGTGGCAGTGAAGGCGCTGGAAACGGTGCATTTAGTTGGCCCGAACCCATCGGACTCACGGCATGGCCGAATCCTACGGAAGAAGTGGTAAACGTGGTCGGTGAAGGCTTCGACGCCCATTTCCCCGTGTCCGTGGACGTCTACGACGCGCTCGGACGCAAGGTGTATTCTGCGCTCAACTCCCCCGAATCCATCGGTGCCATCGACGTGGCTTCCTGGCCGAGCGGGGTATACCGGGTGGTATGCCGCCAACAAGACCTCACTGCAGGCGCAACGGTTATTCGTCGTTGACCTTTCTTCCTCCGCGGGATTCTGCGACGAGGTAGGCCGTTCGGCGAGCGTCAGTTCGGGAAATCATCTCAGCAATGAAGCCGGTCGCAAAGAACAAGGCGCCGAGGATCATGCCGGTGAGGGAAATGTAAAAGGTGGAAATCTCCGTGATGTTCCGTCCAGGATCGCCGGCCACCATGCTAAGGCCCTTGTGCACAATCAATGCACCCACGCCTACGAAGCTGAAGAAGAACATGGCCAAACCGAGTGCACCGAACAAATGCATCGGCTTGCGCGCAAAACGGGACATAAACGCAATCGTCAGCAAGTCCAAGAATCCATTCAAAAAGCGCTCCATCCCGAACTTACTGGAACCGAATTTGCGCGCGCGGTGCTCGACCACCTGTTCACCGATTCGGGTGAATCCGGCGTTTTTTGCGAGAATGGGGATGTAGCGGTGCATTTCGCCCTGCACCTCGATGGCTTTGACCACTTCGAGCCGATACCCTTTGATGCCGCAGTTGAAATCGTGCAAAGGAATGCCACTGACTTTGCGGGTAGCCCAGTTGTAGAGTTTGGTGGGAAGGGTCTTGCTCAGTGGGTCATGCCGCTTCTGCTTCCAACCACTGATGACGTCGAAGCCTTCCTCGAGGATGCGCCGTTCGATGTTAGGGATTTCGTCCGGGCTGTCCTGCAGATCTGCGTCGAGGGTGACTACGGTACGCCCAGTGGCACGTGCAAAACCGGTTTGGAGCGCAGCACTTTTCCCATAATTCCGGGCAAAGCGAATGCCTACGACCTCATCTGGAAACGAAGCATATAGCCGCTCAATCTCCGCCCAAGATCCGTCTTTGCTCCCGTCATCCACGTAAATCACTTCGAAGGTGCGCCCGGCCAATGCCTGCCGAATCCAGGCATGGAGCTCGGGCAGGCTCTCCACTTCGTTGTACAACGGAATGACTAGGCTCAAATCAAGCTGAGGTGCATCGTGCATGGCAGGGCGGATTACGGAAGGGAGCGGGTGAAGGTTGCCCGGATTCACTCGAATTCGGATGCAGGTTTGCGGCGGAATACCAGTGCAACGACCAAGGCCCCCACTGCAGAGAATCCCCAACCCCAAAGCCCTGAATACAACAGTCCCCGAACAGTGAACCCATCCCGCAGGGTAACCTCAATCTCCTGCTTAAACGCCGTTGCCTCGCCCATGGCATCGCCGAAGGCACCGAGCCGTTCATCCAATGCATCAAGCGTTGCGGAAATGACCGGTTCGATGATGTCCGGGGCAAGTACATGAAACAGGATGAGCTGGTATCCGGTTTGGGCCGCTTGCATCACAGCGGCCACAGCCCACGCATGCCGCCATCCCCGGCCGAAGGAAAGTACGTTGCCTTCGTCACGTCGTAATGCAATGAGCGCTAAGGACATCCCGATAGGAAATGCCAAGGACACCGCCAAACTGGACCACGGACTGACCATCGCATCGACCCCAAGTACGTAGGCCACCAGTTGGATAGCCACCACGAGCAGGGCCGACAAGCCAGCGTGCGGCCACACCACAGGATTGATCATCGGCACGATTTTCATGCCGCCAAGGTAGCGCACCCGCATTTCTTGGATACCTTTGTACGGGGCAAGTCTCCTGCGGCCAGCTCCTGCTGAATCCCCCAGGGTCGGAAGACAGCAAGGGCAGGCAGTTGATGCGGCGCGACAGGAATCGCTTGCCCTTTTTTCGTGCGTTCAACTTTTGTCATCACCAGCGAGATAGCATGGGCTCCTACCGTGTGACACCCATCCGGAAACTCCTCGTCGCGAACCGCGGTGAAATCGCATTGCGCATCTTCCGCACCGCACGCGAAATGGGCATTTCAACCGTGGCGGTTTACTCCGACGCAGACGTGGCGGCGCCGTTTGCGAGGTATGCCGACGAGGCGGTCCACATCGGTCCCGCCGCAGCATCGCATAGCTACCTCGATGCAGCGAAGGTCATCGAAGCAGCGCTGTGCACGGGTGCCGATGCCATCCACCCCGGATACGGTTTTCTCTCCGAAAATGCCGCTTTCGCGAGGCAAGTGGAAGCGGCGGGGTTGCGTTTTGTAGGTCCGGGTGCGGAAGCCATGGAGGTCATGGGGTCCAAACTTGCTGCAAAGGCGGCTGCAGCGGCAGCAGGGGTTCCGCTGGTGCCGGGAAGCGCGGGGGCTGTAGCTACCCTTGTCGAAGCCCGCGAAGCCGCAAAGCACATCGGCTATCCGCTGCTGGTGAAGGCAAGCGCTGGTGGCGGCGGAAAAGGAATGCGCCTCGTGCACGATCCGGGAGAACTCGAAGAGCAATTCGGTCGGGCGGTGTCAGAGGCGACAAATGCGTTCGGTGACGGCTCAGTCTTCCTGGAGAAATTCGCTACTCGACCGCGCCACATTGAAATCCAAGTCCTTGCAGACCAGTACGGAAACTGCGTGCACTTGTTTGAACGTGAATGCAGCATCCAGCGGCGACACCAAAAGGTGGTCGAAGAAGCACCGTCCGCCGTGCTGACCCCCGAACTGCGTGCGGAAATGGGCGCATGTGCAGTGCGTTTGGCCCAGGCATGCGGCTACGTAAGTGCGGGAACGGTTGAGTTCGTGCTGGATGCCGATCTGAACTTCTTTTTCTTAGAGATGAACACGCGCCTGCAGGTGGAGCACCCTGTGACGGAGTGCGTGACCGGGGTGGATTTGGTGCGCGAGCAGTTGCGCATCGCAGAAGGGCATCCGCTGGCATTTGCACAGGACGATTTGCGTCTGGGCGGACATGCCATCGAATTGCGTGTGTACGCAGAGGATACCGCCGCCGGATTCCTGCCTTCAACCGGAACGCTGACCCACTACCTCCCTCCTGCCGGGCCGGGTGTCCGCGTGGACGATGGAGTCGAATCCGGCCAAGAGGTTCCCATCTACTATGATCCGATGCTCGCAAAACTCGTGGTCCATGCCCCGAATCGCGATGCAGCCATCGCGCGGATGCTCCGAGCCATCGACGAGTACGCCATCGGTGGCGTGGCTACGACCTTGGACTTCGGCAGGTTCGCCGTCGACCATCCTGCATTTCGTTCAGGGAAATTCGACACCCATTTTGTGCGCGATTGCTATGTACCTGAAGTACTCGACCGGTCTGGTTTGTTAGAAGATGCAGCCGTTGCGGTTCTTGCCGGTGGATTTACGGACGCTGGAAACCGGCACCCCTCCGCTCCTGCCGCTGGAGTGCCAGAAGGACAAAGCGGGTGGTTGAACCGTTACTTGCCCTGATGCCCGGTTTGCCATGGCAGAACGGAACTTCATCGTGTACGACCTCGAAGCGACGTGCTGGCGGCAACGGCGGTCTTGGCAGGTGGAAGTCATCGAAATCGGCGCTGTTAAGCTCTCGGAATCCTTGGAAATCGTGGACGAGTTTTCCGCTTTCGTCAGACCCATTCTGCATCCGGAAATCTCTGAATTTTGCACGCGCTTGACCAGCATCACCCAGGACGACATCGAAGACGCAGGTGAATTCCATGAAGTCATCCGCGAATTTGAAGCGTGGTTAGATCCGACAGGCACGCGCACTGTCTTGTTGAGTTGGGGGGAGTTCGATAAACGGCAGCTGCTGACGGATGCGCGTCTGCACCGTTTGGAACTGCCATGGCTTAACTACCACGCTTGCCTGCAGATGCATTTCAGTCGGTGGAAAGGTTCAAAAAACCAAATCGGGCTCATCTCTGCGCTGGAACTCGAAGGACTGACCTACCTCGGCACACAACATCGCGCCATCGAGGATGCCCGCAACATGGCCCGCCTCTTCCAAAGAGTCGCGCGCCCCATGCGCCTCGTCGAACCATGAACCGAACCTTTTCCCTGTTGCGTTACCTCGTGCAACGTGAGTTTCGCGATGCCCACCAACTCTGGAGCCTCTTCCTTTTCGCATTGACATCTGCATATGCCTGTTACCGCATCGCCGGTGGGCAGGTAGATGCAAATACCTGGGTTGCACTGCACTGGGTTGTCGTCCTGTTCAGTGCATTCAATGCCGCTGCAAGGACGCATGCAGACGATGCACCTGAAATCCGAGCGTGGATGCGCAGCTGGGTCTCCCCGCACGAGTGGGCACTTGCACGGATGGTCCATGCGACCGGCGTACTGCTGGGTGTGACCGCTGCGGTGTTCGGTGCCTTTGCGTTGTTTATGCCGACACGTTTCCTCGCGGAAGGGACGGCGCTGTGGCTTGTGGGAATGGCGGCCACAGCATGGGCGCTCGCGGCCTTGCTCGCCGTGGTTGCGGACATCGCCCAGCGTGCAGGTGGAGGCTTCGGGTTGACGGCAGTTTTGGGCTTGCCATTGGTGGTGCCTGTGGCAATGGTTTCTACCCAGTATTGCCATGGAGTTGTGGACCAAATGCCGTGGGAGATCCTCTGGCCCGATTTGGTTTTTTTAGTGGTTCTGGCGGGCGTTGCGCACGTCATCGCCGCTGTGGTCTTCCCTTACCTTTGGCAGGAGTGATGAAAGGCTTCTGGAAACCGCTCGGCCCTTTGCTGCTGCTCTACGTTGCCGCTATGACTGCGCTGGTGCCGCTCGGCCCTGGACTGCTCGAGTGCACGTCGCAACGTTCTGGAATCCATGCTGTAAAAGGCCACGGAACCCATTTCGATGCTGCCGAGGAACTTCGCCTGTACTTGCGTTCCGGTGCGCATGTCCTTCCTTGCACAGACCTTTCGGTACAGAGCAGCGGTGCACTCGAATTCGCAGCAGTGTTTCCCGACACAGTGCCTGCACGGAGTTGGGACCTTTTTGTGCTTTCGGAAATCGACGGGTCACTGCTGCTGGAAAATGCCGTTTTCTTGCGCGATGCCGCGATCGACAGCACAGTCTCCTGGCCCGCTGTGGAGGTACCACCGGTCGAACACGCACTCGGATTTCACTTCCCCTTCCAGCCGCGGGTAGAAGAAACCATCCGCAACTTGATGTGGCATGTGCCGCTCTGGTTTGCCATGTTTGTTTTGGCCGGAATGGCATTCGTTGCTTCCATCCGGCAACTTGGGTCGACCCAAGTCACTGCATCCGATGCCTATGCGCGCTCCGCATCCGCGATCGCTGTAGGACTGGGCATCGCTGGTTTGGTGACAGGGAGCATTTGGGCACGGTTCACGTGGGGCACCTGGTGGGTAGACGATCCTCAGCTCAATGGCGCCCTCGTGACCACGGCCGCTTATGCCGGCTACCACATTCTGCGCGAATCCGTTGACCGTCCCGGCATGCGCGCCCGATTGGCGGCGGTGTACAATGTGTTCGCATTTGTTTTGCTGGTGATTTTGCTGCTGATCATGCCCCGTTTTTCTGAAAGCCTGCACCCAGGCAAAGGAGGCAATCCCGGATTCAACACCTACGATTTGGATGCGAGCGGTGTTTTACCCTGCAGTCATCGGCTGGATTTTGACAGCGCTGTGGATGCAGCAGTTCGTTTTGCGCTTGGCGCGGGTCCGTGCAAGTTGGGTCTCCAAATCATCCTTGACATCGCAATGAATACTCTGCTCTTGTCCGAATCGGTATTTCTGGGGTCGGGAAAAGCGGGCGTAGTGCTGGCTGTGGCCGGCGTAGTGCTCGTGGGGCTGCTCGTGTGGATGATTTGGGCCGAACGGCGCCTCGCACAGCTCGAGCGCAAAATCAACGCGAACGAACCCCGTTCCTAACCCCATGCGGCGCAGCCACATCCTCCTGCTCCTTCTTGCCGCAGGCATAGCCGGGACCTTCATAGCGACGTTTACCACCGCCACGCGCTCAGTGGGATTTGTCGAGGCGGCGGCGGCACCGGGCACAGAGTTCAAAATTTCAGGCACGCTTGTGCGTGAAGAACCGGTAACATATGTACCGGAGGTGGACCCGAGCACTACTCGTTTCACCATGCGGGACAAAACGGGTGCCGTATGCCGCGTGGTCTTGGGCAAGGCCAAACCCACCGGACTGGAAAACAGTGAATCCATCGACCTCTACGGCACCATGCAAGGCGATGAATTCCACGCAACCGAGATGCTCATGAAGTGTCCCTCGAAGTACAACGAACAAAACCACGTCCTGCTGGAAGGGGACCCTGCTGAGGAAGCGCGATAACCATGGAATACATCGGGGAATGGACGGGGGTAGCATGGCTCGGGCGAATACTCATTGCGGTGGGATTCGGTTCGGCTCTTGTCGCGACTGGTGCTTTTTTAAGGAAAGAAGCACGCATCGGGAGGGTCGCATTTGTGGTTCACGGGATTTCCATCCTGGGAGCAATCGGACTGATTTTCCTGCTGTTTGCCACGCACCGGTATGAATTCAACTACATCTGGAAGCACCTCAGCAATGCAATGCCGATGCGTTTCATTCTGAGTGCTTTTTGGGGAGGTCAAGAGGGCGGATTCTTGCTGTGGATGTTTTGGCACATCGTGCTGGCCATGCTCGTCCTTCGCTGGTCCTCCACATGGACAGTGCCTGTGATGGCCGTACTAAGCGGCATTCAGGCCTTTCTGTCTTCGATGCTTTTAGGGGTGTATTTCGGCGATTTCCAACTCGGACTGGACCCGTTCATCCTGCTTCGAGAACTGCCAGAAAATCTGGGCTTGCCCTGGACCCAGCGCACGGATTACCTCACCGCATTCCCTTTGTTTGCCGATGGTCAGGGCTTGAATCCGCTCTTGCAGAATTACTGGATGACCATCCATCCACCCACGTTGTTTTTAGGGTTTGCCGCCGTTTCCATCCCATTTGCCTTCGCCATTGCAGGCCTGCAGAACCGAGAGGATTCGAGCTGGATGCGCCCCGCTTTGCGGTGGAGTGTCTTTGCGATGGGAACCCTCGGCACGGGCATTCTTATGGGCGGAGCCTGGGCCTATGAAGCGCTGAGTTTCGGGGGATTTTGGGCATGGGACCCTGTAGAAAACTCAAGCCTTGTGCCTTGGCTGGTTACGGTTGCAGGCACGCATTTGCTGGTCATCAACCGCAACCGCCGGCTGCCGAGTGGAGTTTTCAGTACGACTTACTTCCCGATTCTCGCATTCCTTTTAGTCCTCTACAGCACGTTTTTAACGAAGAGCGGCATCCTCGGTGACACCTCCGTGCACAGCTTCGTGGACAGCGGCATTCTGCCCCAACTGCTCGCTTACCTGCTGACATTTGCGACCCTCGGACACGTGATGCTGCTGCAGCAAGTGCGCGCCAGGTGGATTTTTGTCGGCCTATCAGGGCTCGCTGTCGGCGCAATGGTGAAGGGGTGGGAGGCTGAAGGCATGTGGGTCCTTTTTGGGATTTGGGCAGTGGCAGCAATCTGGGCTTACCGAGCGCATTTCGCAGCCCGCGAAGAGAAGGAAGATGCATTGTGGTCTCGGGATTTCTGGATGTTTGTCGGCAGCTTGCTCTTGCTGTTGTCTGCCGTGCACATCACCTGGCAAACGAGTATTCCCGTTTTCAACAAATTGCTCGCCCCCTTCGCACCGGTGCTTCAGCGCTTAGGGGATGCATGGGACAGCGAGGCATTGCGGTCCCTTGCTCAACTGGACCTTGCGCCCGGTACAGATTTCGAATTGACCTACCACCGGGTGCAAGTGCCCCTCGCCGTGTTGGTGATGCTCATTGTCGGTATGGCCCAGTGGCTCCGGTTTAGGTCCACGCCTGACCCCAGCCGTGTGTTCAAAAGGTTAGGCGTTCTTGCTGCATTCGCAGCTGTCTTGACAGCGGTTTTTCTGGTGTTCGAAGAGGTGGCGTGGTGGGAAGCACCTCGGGTTGCCCTGCTCTTCGCAGCCTTGTTTGCTGCGGTCTCTTCCGCGGACTACCTGCGCACCTTGGGCAAGGCCACATGGACAAGTTGGGGTTCTCCTCTTGCACACCTCGGCTTTGCACTTGTGATTTTCGGTGCTGTGTTTTCCACTAGCCGCAAAGATGTCATTTCGAAAAATGTACTCGGGGATTTGACCACGCTGAGCGAGGAACTGAACAACCGCGAAGACATGCTCATGATGCAGGGCGACACGCTACCTGTAGGGCCCTACTTTGCGAGCTACCGCGAGAAAATAACAGAAGGCATCCACGTCAAATTCCAGGTGGATTATTTCGAACGGATTCCGCGCACCTATGCCGCAGGCGATGTCGTTGTTTACGAGGGGATGGTGTTCGAAGCGCGTGAAGCACACACCGCTGCAGCTTCTTTTGAAGCGGACATGGAGCGCTTTTGGTCCTTTATGCCCTTTCCGAACGAAAGGCAAGCAAACGGTGCAGTTCGCTGGCAATCGGGAGCTCCCGGGCCATTTCTGTTCACCCTTGAGCCGCGGATACAGCTCAACGAACAAATGGGCAATGCCCCGGAACCGGATACCCGCCATGGCGTGTTCGAAGACCTGTATACCCACATCAAGTGGGGCCGAGTCAGTCCGCCGGAGACCGATGCTGAAGGGTGGCTTGGAGGATCCTCAGAAGTCGTCGTTCCCGGGGACAGCATTTTAGCGGGCCGAATTTTGTTGGTCCTGGATAGCCTGCGCCCCGTGCGCGATTCAGAACGGCCCGATCGGGGATTGCTCGATCGGGATGTGGCCCTTGTTGCATGCTTTAGTCTCCGTGACAGGGAAAAGTCGGGAAACGCTGAGCCCTTGTACATTGTGCGGGACAGTTTGATTGTTCCAGACCTGCACGAACCCGAGGGATGGGGAATACGGCTCCGAATCGATGCATTCGATCCGGCAACGGAAGCGGTTACACTGAGTCTGTGGGAACACGAGTCGGTACGTCGCGACTTTATCGTCATGCAGGCAGTGGTTTTCCCGCAAATCAACCTGCTTTGGTTAGGGTGTGTGTTGATGGCCGTTGGAAGCGGATTCGCGGTTGTAGGCCGTTGGAAACGTGAGCGCCCGGGATGAAAAAGCTCGCGCGCGTCGGTCTTGTCGGGACCGGGCGACTCGCCCACGGTCTCGCAACGGCTTGCCTTCGCGCGGGAACTGAGATTGCCACGGTGTACGGCAGATCTGAAATTCGGGTGCGCACATGGTGCGATGCGCTTCCCAAAGCGCATCCAAATGTGCGTGTGCTCCATGCGCTCGAGGATGCCCCTACGGACCTCGATGCCTACCTCCTTGCCGTGACCGACGACGCCCTGCATGAAGTTGCGAGTGCACTTCCCGAAGGGGTTCTGCGGATCCATTTTGCAGGCGCCGGACCTGCAGAACTTCCCGGTGGTGATGTGGCGGTGGTTTGGCCGATACAAAGCTTCGCGCTTGCGCGCGAGGTGGATTGGGACAGCACCCACACGGTGGTCAGTTCCAAGTCAAAGCAACCAGGAGCGCTGGCCCACGCCTGGGCAACCTCCTTCGCTGCGTCGGCAACCTTTGTCTCTGAAGAAGCGCGCATGCGTGCCCATGCCGCGGCGGTCTTTGCTTCGAACTATTCGAACCGCATGTTCACGCATGCTCAAGACCTGGCAGAAGCATCCGGACTGCCTTGGGAGGCCTTCATGCCCCTGGTTGATGCAGCATACACTGCAGCATCAACGGGGCATTCCGATCGATACCAAACAGGACCTGCACGCCGCGGCGATCGTTCAACGCTTGCGCGTCACCTCGCCCTCCTCTCCGACCGGCCCGCACTTGCGGCGCTGTACACCGCATGCGCAAAAGACCTGCTCCCCCCCGAAACCGATGCAACCACCTGCTGACCTCGGCCTGCTGGCCTTCGATTACGACGGCGTGTTCACAGACGGCGTAATCCACCTCATGCCGGACGGATCTGAGGTCCGCACCGCACACATCCGCGACGGGTATGCTGTAGTGCGGGCCGTGGAAGCCGGCCTCCAGCTGGCAGTCATCAGCGGGGGCCGGGACGAAGCTGTCCGGATGCGGTTGCAGCGACTCGGCATCTCGGAAGTGCACCTGGGAGTTCGAGACAAACTCGAAGTGCTCAACGGATTGCGGGAAGCCGCCGGACTGACCTGGGGCCAGGTCGGCTACTGCGGCGATGACCTGCCCGATGTGTCTGCGATTTCCGCGGCCGGTTGGTCCGCATGCCCAGCAGATGCAGTTGAAGAGGTGCGCCGTGCTGTGACTTCTGTAGGCGTGTGCGCAGGAGGAAAAGGATTTGTGCGGGAAGTGCTGGAGGAAGTCCTCCGCGTGCGCGGGATTTGGTAGGGGTGCTTGAGTACCTTCGCGCCGCTCATGGATCGGAACAACTGGATCGGAATCGGGCTGATGGCCCTGCTTTTCCTAGGATATTCGTGGTACATCCAGCCCTCCGAGGAGGAGGTGGCTGCGGCAAAGGCGGCCGAAGCGGCGGTGCGGCAGGAAGACAGCTTAGCCGCAGTTGCTGCAGCCGAAAAAGCAAAGGAGATCATCGAAGTCAAGGGGATAGAATCGGCGCCTGACACGTTGCCGGCTGCTTGGCAAGCCAAATGGGGTCCGTGGGCCTCGGCCGTTCCGGGCCGTGACACCACGGTAACGCTCGGAAATGACCGCATCCGTGTCCAGGTGAATAGCCGTGGCGGTATGCCCTTCGCTGCAACGATGGTGGACGGGTACACGCGCTACAGCGATGGGAATCCCATCCGGTTGTGGGACCCGTCTCGCAGCGAACTCACCCTGCAAATTGCGGGGAAAGGTCTACCTCCCATCGCATTGAGCGACTTGCACTTCACCCCTACCCAGCTGGGCGATACAGCCGTTGTGCTTACTGCACAGGGAACGGAAGGTACCGTGGCCATTCGCCATGCCCTGAGCGGCTACACGCTGAAGACCGAAGTGGCATTCAGCCAAGCCTTGCCGGATTCTGCTGTGTTGGTATGGAAAGCCACCGGAGAGGCGAACGAAAAAGGCATCGACTGGGAGCGTCAACACAGCGCGATTTACTACAAAGAACAGGGTCTCAGCCGCGACTACCTGACCGACGGCGGGGAAGATGAGGCCGTAACCGAGGCACCCCTTGAGTGGGTGGCTTTCAAACAGAACTTCTTTTCAGCCCTTGTCTCTTCCCCGCAAGGGTTCGGCACCGGCGCATCGCTTTCGCAAACCCCGCTTGGCGAAGACAGCACTGCGACCATGCGCTTCGATGCTGGAATGCCTTTGGTGCCGCAGCCAGGCAAATCCGCCTACGCGCTTTCCTTCTACTTCGGGCCAAACGACTTGCCGCACCTCGAAGCCACCGGGCTTTCCGAAGTGGAACGCATCATCGATTACGGGTGGTGGATTTTCGGCTGGGTCAACCGCGAATGGATTCTTCCGGTCTACAGCTATCTGAGCGGACACATTGCCAGTGCCGGTTTGGTCATCTTGCTTTTGACGCTGTTGATCAAGCTTGCCCTGTCGCCTGTGACTTGGAAGAACTATGTGTCTTCTGCGAAAATGCGCCTGCTTCGCCCGGAAATGGAGGCCATCAATGAGGCCCACAAGGACGATGCACTTGCGCGACAACAAGCTACCATGGCCTTGTACCGGGAAACAGGGGTCAATCCGTTAGCCGGGTGCGTACCTGCCCTGCTTCAAATGCCCATTCTGTATGCCATGTTTCGCTTTTTTCCGGCGAACATTGAATTGCGCGGCAAGTCTTTTTTGTGGGCAGATGACCTCGGTGCCTACGACAGCATCGTAGGGTTGCCGTTTGAGATCCCGTTCTACGGGGCCCACATCAGCGGCTTCACCGTGTTGATGGCTGTGAGTACGTGGGGCTACATGAAGCTCACGATGGCGTCCCAGCCGGCAATGCCCCAGCAGCCGGGCATGCCGAATATGCAGGTGATCCAGCAGATTTTTCCTGTAATGATGTTGTTTTTCTTCAACCGCTATGCCTCGGGCTTGAGCCTGTACTATTTGATTGCGAACGTCATCAGCATCGGCCAGATGTACGCCATCAAGGCATGGTTCATCGACGAAGGCAAAATCCGGAACCGGATTGAGGAGAACAAAGCAAAACCGAAGAAGAAGTCGGCCTTTGCCGAGCGGCTCGAGCAGATGCAAGCCGAGCAACAGCGCAAGACGAAAGAAATCAAAGAAGCCCGCGAACAGCGAAAGAACCGGCGATGAACGGCACGGCCTTTGCCCTTCTCCTCTGCCTGTGCGGCGCAGCTGCATGCGCTTCGCATCGTGGCGATGCGGGGCACGATGTCCCACTAAGGTTTGAACAGACACCTTGCTTCGGACCGTGTGCGGTGTTTGTGTTCGACGTATCTGCTTCGGGAGATGCTTTGCTCACCGTGCGCAAGCCGTTTGCCGAAGGTCCACTCGTCCACTTGACTGCAGGCACCTACCGCGCTAAGATTTCCCGCGAACTCCGGACGGCCGTCGTCCGTGCTGCGGAACACGTTGCGTTTGAGACCTTGGATGCACGGTACGACAATCCTCGGGTGATGGACCTGCCCAGCACAAAGTACACCATCGGTTCCCATACCGTAGAGCAGCGTTACGGCGGTCCGGACTTGAGTGCCCTCAAAGCGTCTTTCTACCTCCTCCTTGAAACCGCAGCATGGGAGTCCATGACTTCCGCAAATACCCCTGAACACTAACCCTTTTTCAAATCATGCGCATCCTTCGCTCCTTTGCTCTGTCCCTCCTGCTTTGGGGGGTGTGGGGCATGTCCCATGCCGATGAGGGCATGTGGATGGTCCACATGCTCAAGAAGTTAAACGAAAGCGACCTGCAACGGGCCGGCTTCCGATTGACCGCAGCGGACATCTACGACATCAACAACGCCTCGCTCAAGGACGCCATCGTGCGCCTCAACGGAGGCATGTGCACCGGCGAGGTGATATCATCCCAGGGGCTCGTATTGACGAACCACCATTGCGCTTACGACGCCATCCAAGGGTTCAGCTCGGTGGAGCACGATTACCTCACGGACGGGTTCTATGCCAAATCCCTCGGGCAAGAAATGCACATCGAGGACTTTGTCATCAGCTTCCTCGTGCGCGTGGACGATGTGACCGCTGAGATGCTTGAAGGCGTCAGTCCGGATTTGGGTGAGGCCGAACGTGAAGAGGCCATCGCTGCAAACCGAAAAAAACTCCTCGAAGCGCGGAATCCAGACAAAAAGAAAGAACTCGACGTGAAGAGTTTTTTCTATGGCAATGAGTACTATCTGTTCGAATACAAGACCTACCGCGATGTGCGGTTGGTAGCCGCTCCGCCCGAGAGCGTCGGCAAATACGGCGGCGACACAGACAACTGGATGTGGCCGCGGCACACCGGAGATTTCTCCATGCTGCGCATTTATGCCGGGCCAGACAACGAGCCCGCGGATTACAGCAAGGACAATGTCCCGTATCAGCCGAAGCGCCACCTGCGCATCAACGCTGGCGGGGTAAAGCCCGGAGACTTCACAATGGTCATGGGTTACCCCGGCAGCACGGACCGGTTCTTGAGCTCGCGCGGGGTACGTCAGGCGCTCGATGCCTACAATCCTTCGGTCGTGGAAGTCCGCGACCTGAAGTTGCGTACGATGAAAGAGCACATGGACGCGGACAAAGCTGTGCGCATTCAGTATGCAGCGAAGTATGCCTCGACCGCGAACTACTGGAAGTACTACATCGGCCAGTCGAAGGGCTTGCGCCGACTCGGCATCGCGGAGGAAAAGGCCGCGCTCGAAGCTGAGTTTACCGCATGGGTGAATGCCTCGGACGCTCGCAAGGCGGAATACGGGGAAGCGCTGGCCATGATCAACCGGTTCTACGATGCCACCGATGCGCACGTGCGCGGAGAAGTGTATGCCCTTGAGGCCGGCTTGATCGGCTCGGACATCACGCTATTTGCCGTTCGGGTAAACCGCTCGGCACCGGGGCTGTTCAGCGAAGATGCCAGCGAGCGAGAAGCTGCAAAGGCACGGCTCCAAGAGTTAGCAGACAAGCACTTTAAAGAATATGACCTCGCGACGGACCGGGATTTGTTCGTGCGCTTGATGGCCAAATTCAAGGCAGACATCCCTGCAGAACAGCATCCCAGCTTCTTCGCCACCGTTGATGCAAAGTACGACGGCGATTTTGCGGCATACGCCGAGGCCATGTACGGCAAGAGTTTCCTGGTTTCACCGGAGAAATTCCAGGCATTTTTGAACAAACCATCTCAGAAAGTGCTCGGGAAGGATTTGGCCGTGGCGGCAGCCACGAGCCTGCTCGAAACCTACCTCGCGACCATGGCAAATCCGGCTCAAGCGGACTTCGATCGCGGTTACCGTTTGTTCGTCAAAGGATTACGGGAAATGAAGTCGGGAACAACCTTTGCTCCGGACGCGAATTCCACCATGCGGTTGACCTTCGGGAAAGTTGCTGCCTACGACCCGATGGATGCCGTCCAGTACGGTCATTTCACTACCCATGCGGGCATCCTCGAGAAGATGGACAATTCGAATCCCGAGTTCGTGGTGCCGGCTGATTTGGAGGCGAAGCTCCGCGGTGGAGATTTCGGCCGCTGGGCCGATGCGGACGGTACATTGCACGTGTGCTTTATCCACGGCACGGATATCACAGGAGGCAACTCCGGTAGCCCTGTGCTCGATGCAAACGGCGATTTGATCGGCTGTGCATTCGACGGCAACTGGGAAGCCATGAGCGGTGACATCGCCTTCGAGCCAGACCTGCAGCGGACGATTTCTGTGGATATCCGGTATGTCATGTGGGTACTCGATCGTTTGGCCGGTGCATCGAACCTCATCGACGAAATGGACTTTGTGAACCTCCGGAACTGAGGGGCACAGGCGCACAAGCGGCGGCCGTTCCTGCGACAGGGGCGGCCGCTGTTGCGTTCAGCCTGCGTTGCGGCTGGCGTTGACAATCCCGAACATGGCGCGGGCAGCGAGCCGGCGGTGGATTGAATCCCCTTCTTCCTCACGTCCCGCCCGGGCAAGCGATGCGTGCAAAATGACCAGCAAGGGAAGGATGATGGCATTGCGGAGTGCGATGGAATCGCGCAGCAACGGGCTGTGCTCGAGCAAACGCTGCTGCCCGCTGATGGCAAGTACCCAGCGTTCCGTCCGTTCAAACTCGGTCCGAACCGCCTCTCGGATGGCTGCAAAAGTCGGATGTGCCGCTGCTGCGTGGGTCAGGCGGAAATCGCATTTGGCCATGCTCTGCATGCTGTTGTCCACCAAAGCCCGGAACAACGCATGGTCGGTGTAAAGCCGTGTGGCCACTTGCAACCCGCTCGAAGCTACCAGTTCTTCCAGTGCCGTGCCGAGTCCGTAGAAGCCAGGGACGTTCATGCGGGCCATGGACCATGCCCCGTTGAACGCGATTCCGCGCAGCCCGTGGGCCGTCCGCTCGAAAAAATCCGCTGCACCGTACGCCTGCAAAAACTCACCGAAAGCGGGAAGTGCGAGGAGGGCGAGGTACACTTCGCGGGACCGATCTGCCATGGCGTCGAGCAGTTTTTCGGCTTCGGCGTCTTCTTCCCGCGCCGATAAGGCATTCAAGTAACAGGAAGCCCCTGCAGTGAGCATGGCTTCGAGGTTGAATGCGGCGGATTCGGGGACGCCAAAGTTCGAACTGATGGTTTGGCCTTGAAGGTTGGTTTGGATTGAACGGTGGGACACTTCGGGTCCGAGCGAAGCGTAGTAGCGGTGGGTGTTCATTCCTCCCCGGGCTGGGGGACCTCCCCTGCCATCGAAGAAGGTGACTTCAATGCCTTGTCGGCGGGCCTCGGCGGTCATCTCGCGTTTCGCTCGGTAAATGGACCAGTTCGCTCCGAGGTAACCGGCATCGAATGTGCCGTCTGCGAAGCCGAGCATGACCGTTTGGCCCCCTCGCTCCCCTACGTGGCCTTTGTATCCCGCATGGGAAAGCAAGGCACGCAACGTCTCCCCAGCTCCCTGCAAGGCTTCCCACGATTCGAAGACCGGAACCACATCGAGTCCATGAACTGCTTCTTCAGCCGCGGAACGCGCAAGGTCCCACACCGCCCAGACAGCTTCAGGACCGGCGCAATGGCTCAAAACGAACCGGTGGCATCCGCGCGGCCCGTTGCGCTTCGCCACAGTCGCCATCGCGCGCAACACTTCCACCACATCCCGCGTCTCCGGCGTCCACGCCTCCAGGGGTATGCCCGAAGCGAACAGGTGATGTGCACGCAGCACCACTTCCGCATCTTGGCGAATGTCCAAAGAGGCAAAATGCCGTCCGAACAGCCGAACAGCTGCCCGGAATCGACGCACACGGTCGAGGTACAACCCGTGCCCAGGCCCGGCCACCGCCTCTTCCAACCGGAACAACGTAGCCGCCAGGCGCTCGGCATCGAAGCGTGGTGCGTTCAACCGCGCTTCTACGGCATCGAGCAAAGGCTGTGCGCCTTTGAAACTGATACGCCGCCGCAATCCCGCAAACTCCGCACGGTAGCACCTGAGCAGGGTGGACTGCAGCATCGCCGCTACCGCCAAGGTCTCTTGGACGCCGACTTCCGGCGTGCCTTCCCGGTCTCCACCGGGCCAAAATCCCACCTGGAACAAATCGTCCGGCAAGGTCGCCGCGCCCGGATCGTCCAGCGCCGTTCCGATGCGCAGCAGCAAATCCGGAACCGCCTTGTAAAACACATGTTCGAGGTACCACGCTTGGCGTTCCGCCTCTTCGAGAGGAGACAACGTGCCCGAGCGCACCAGGGGTGTCAAACCGAGTTGGTGCAAGTACCGGCGTACTTCCGACAATTCATCCCGGTCGAGTGCGCGCGAAACATCCGCCACAATGTCGAGCGCACTCCCGGGATAGGCCTGCGCCGGGTGGGCGGTGAGCACCACGCGTATCCCCATTCCAGAAATGAAGCGCTTCACTTCTTCTTCCGTGCGCGCCTTGCGTGCTCGCACCAGCAGTGCTTGGAAGGAAGCGGGGCCCTGCACATCGTTCAAGTCGGTGTAGCGGGCGTCTTCCAACGCATCCACCAGGACCACTTGCCGCTCGATGTATTGGATCACCCGAAACAACAATTCTGCTTGATCTTCAGGCGTTTCAAGCTGTTGTCGACTGCAGTATTCGTCCAATATCTCCTCGGGACTTCGGCCCGCATCCAGTCCCGTTGCACAAGCCGAAGCCAACTCGGGAACGCGCAATCCCGTGGAACGAATGCCGTCCAGCGGCAAGGTCAAAAAGATGCCGCTGAACACCTGAAACGGACCTGCGACAAGCGCTCCGTAGTCCTTGCGATCCCCTGTGGCCATGCCGCACGAAGGTAGCAGTTCCTGCGGCCGTACCTTCGCGCCTGCCATGCGCATCGATTTGCTCACCGCCGTTCCCGAGTTGCTGACTGGCCCGTTCGATGCGAGCATCGTTCGCCGGGCCCGGGACAAGGGGTTGGTAGACATCCATGTGCACAACCTCCGGGACTTCAGCACCGACAAACACCGCAAAGTGGACGATGCACCCTTCGGTGGTGCGGCGGGCATGGTGATGACCATCCAGCCCATCGAAGCGGCCATTCAACGCCTGCGCTCAGAGCGCCCGTACGATGAGGTGATCTACATGAGCCCGGACGGCGAAGTCTTTTCCCAAGCCCATGCAAACAGAATGAGCATCGGAGGCAATTTGATTGTCCTCTGTGGGCACTACAAAGGGGTGGACCAAAGGGTACGCGACCACCTGATTACGCGTGAAATCTCCATCGGGGATTATGTACTCAGCGGAGGCGAATTGGCTGCCGCCGTGGTGGTAGATGCCGTGGTGCGGCTGATTCCCGGGGTACTCGGAGATGAGCAGAGCGCCTTGACCGATAGCTTCCAGGACGGTTTGCTCGCCCCTCCAGTCTATACCCGGCCGGCTCGGTATGGTGACTGGGAAGTGCCGGAAGTGCTCCGAGGCGGCGACCATGCAAAGATCCAAGCGTGGGAAGAAGACCAGGCATTGCAGCGGACGCTAATGCGCCGACCGGATTTGCTGGACCGCTGATCCACATTTCCGCGTTGAAAAACCGGGGGGGCACCTTCGAAGGAGTCGGGATTCTTCGTAATATTGCACCCCCAAACCTGACAGGACGCATCTGGCAGGAGATAGTACGACGCACCATGGACCGCATTCAGCACATCGCATCGAAGCTCGTCGAAACGAAAGAATGGCCGGAGTTTCGGGCCGGTGACACCATCGAGGTCACCATCAAAATCCGCGAAGGCAACAAGGAGCGTCAGCAGAAGTTCCAAGGAGTTGTCATCCAGCGCCGGGGCGAAGGGCACACCGCAACATTCACCGTGCGGAAGATGTCGAGCGGGGTGGGCGTTGAGCGCGTATTCCCTATCTCCTCCCCGTTCATTGATGAAATCCTCGTGACGAAGCGCGGCAAAGTGCGTCGTTCGCGGATTTACTACCTCCGGAATCTCACGGGCAAAGCTGCGCGCATCCGCGAGAAGCGCCGCCCGGTGGCGAATTGAGCCGCAGTGGCCCACGAAAAAAGCCGGTCCTACACAGGCCGGCTTTTTTCATTCCATTCAACCGAGGAAGTGAATCACCCGACCGGGGCCTGAAGTACGGCTTCGACGGCTTCAAGCACTTCGCGCTCGCTCCGCTCGGCCGCATCCACCAGCGCAGCAGCCCGCACTTCCCAGTCCACTCCTCTCCCATCTGAAAGCCCCGCAGCGTTGATGCGGACATTCAGGACCGCACCGCGCACGGCAGCGCGCAACGCAAGCGCAGCCACTCCGGCATCTGTGACAGAATTCGGATTGCCGGTGCGGGCCACTGTCAAGGCCAAGCCCATCGCCTCGAGCGCCGTTTCTGCCACCCGATACGGAACAGCCGTAGCCCCCTCCGTGGCCGCCTGTATCGCCCGTGCACGCGCTGACTTGGCGGCCTCGTCGCCCGTGGGCATGCCATAGGCCGCAAGAATGGCATTGAACGCTTCGGTGTCTTCGTCCACAGCGCGCAGCAAATGCTCCCGCAACCCTTGCGCCCGAACGGCCAACTCGCTGAACTCCTCCCACCGATCCTCCCAGCCGCGTTTGTGCGCACTGAGGTTTGCCACCATCCCAGCCAATGCAGCACCGACCGCGCCGCAATACGCCGCAACACTTCCCCCTCCCGGAGCCGGTGATTCCGACGCCGTAGCTTCTGCGAATCCGCGCAGAGATTTTGAAACCAACGGACCATCTGTAGGAGGATCCAGCAAGTAATCGATGATGCGGGCTTCGGGTTTAAACGGCCCTAACGCATCGAGTCCCAAGGACTTCACGGCGATGTGGATCTTCTCAGCAACAGGAATGCCCAGCGACCTGCGTTGCCGGGTCAGGTAGTGGTCCGCGGCCTCGGTCAAGACACGCAAAGGCACAAGGCCCACGAGTTCACTCCCAGTCACACGCACCCCGCGGGCTGCTGCCCGCGCACAGGCTTCATCAAAGGCGACATGTACCGGGGTCACAGAAATGTCCGTGAGGTTCAAGGAGAGTTGCGCGATGCCGTACTCTTCGATGTACCAACCGATGCCCTTGACGGCCTTCAATGCACCTGGTACCCGCTCAGAGCTGCCATCCGAATGCTTGACCACGCGTCCCGACTCGCGCAAATCGAAGGCGATTGCATTCGCCCACCGCGTGCTTGTCGTATTGAGGTTGATGTTATACGCCACAAGGAAATCCCGGGCTCCGATGGCCACAGCCCCCGTCGATCGGGCACGCTCATTGAATTCCGCGGGGCCAAAATCTGGTGCCCACTCGGGGCGCGCAAGCTTGTCTAACCCCTCGTACTCTCCCTTTCTGCAATGGGCGAGATTCGCAAAATCATTGCGCGTTGCCGCCCGCTCGTAGTAGTAACCCGGAATGCCCAATTCCCGGCCCACACGTTCACCGAGGGCCCGGGCAATCGCTGCACATTCCTCCATGGTCACGCCGCGCACAGGGACGAAAGGACAGACGTCGGTTGCGCCCATGCGCGGGTGCTCTCCGGTGTGCGTCCGCATGTCAATGCGCTCCGCCGCCTCCCGAATGAGCCGAAAGGCTGCCTCCCCGATGACTTCCGGTGGACCAGCGAACGTGATGACGGTGCGGTTTGTGCTGCGACCGGGATCGACATCCAGCAACCGGATGCCTTCAACCGTTTCGACTACAGCAGCAATGGCCTGGATGACCTCCGGCCGGCGTCCCTCGCTGATGTTGGGGACACACTCAACGATGCGTTCCATGGGCCGAAGGTACGGCCCGACCGGCGAGGTAAGCTTGTTGAACAGGGCTGTCACCAAACCGATACCCCAGCGCCTCAAGCCCCTGCATCGGAACCGTCAGAATAAAGTCTGCGAGGCGCCCTGGCGCGATGCACCCAGCCCGGTCAGAAAGTCCCAGCGCTGCCGCTCCGTTCAACGTTGCAGCACATACCGCCTCGCGCGGGTGCAGCCGCATTTTGAGGATGGCCAACGCCACCGCGACGGGCATGTGAATGCATGGCGCGGATCCGGGGTTGTAGTCGGTGGCGAGTGCGAGCGGAAGGCCTGCATCGATGAGCTGCCGGCCATCGGTGTAGGGGATCCCGAGGAAATGGGAGCAACCAGGAAGGGCCACCGGGAAGGTGGGCGAACCGGTCGCGAGCCCGGCCTGCAAAGCCTCCACATCGCCCTCCCCCAAAATTTCGAGGTGATCCACCGATGCGGCCCCGTACTTCACGCAAAGCGCTACTCCACCGAATGCAGTAAACTGGTTTACATGGATTTTGGCGCGCAGCTTCAAGCGTGAAGCAGCGCGCAGCACCTCCTCGGTTTCCTCCAATCCGAAGTACCCCGCTTCGCAGAACACATCCACGGCGTCCACCCGGCCTTCGGACAGCACGGCAGGCAACAAACGGTCCACGGCCTCCCGCGTCCATGCGGCCGCATCGTAGCCCTCCGGCACCGCGTGGCACATGAGCAACGTCGCCTTTACCGGAATGGGCAACTCCTCCGACAAGCGCCAAATCGCCCGCATCGACCGCAGCTCCGATTCCACGGAAAGCCCATAACCGCTCTTCATCTCCATCGCCG